>NZ_JBHVER010000003.1:0-126946 GCF_042802195.1 Kitasatospora sp. NPDC057500
GGGCCGGCTCTCCCGGGGCCGACCGCCTCGACGACGGCGCCGAGGTACCGCTCGATCGCCAGGTACTGGCAGAGCACGGAGACCGGACGGCCGAGCCGCGCGTACCAGGAGGCGAGCCGGGCGAAGGCGCTCACCTCGAACCACACCTCGCCCGCCGCGTCCATGGACACCACGAACGCCTCCTCGCCCCGCTCCGGGTGCCCCGGCAGCGTCCCGTAGGCGAAGCCGATCCGGTCCGGCTCGTCCACCGTCCACACCACCCGGCACGGGACCACCAGCCGGGGCCGGCGGGTGCCGGGCAGGGCGATCCGCAGCAGCACCGTCGCGCCCGGCTCGGCGGGCGCGTGCGGGTACACCGCGAAGCCGGTGCCCAGCTGGCAGCCCCAGCCGAGGACGAACCCGCCGGCGCGCGCCAGCACCTCGGGGCCGTGCCCGAGGTGGACCCGCCGCCGCAGGTGCGTGTAGCCCTCCGGCAGCCGGGCGCCCCGGGTGGCGCCCACCTCGGGGTAGCTGGGTGCGGCGCCCCGGGCGGCCAGCAGCCGCCGCTCCAGGGCGGGTACGGGTGAGTCGGGCATACGGCCACCGTAGCGCCCGGCCTGGAGCGCCTTGCGCGGGGCCCGGCCGAGGAGTAGAGAGGGCGGCATGAGTGGAACAGGCGTGAACGACGACGGCACCACCGCGGCCGACCGGGTCTGCGTCCTCGCCCCGGGCGACGGCGAAGCCGTGGCGGGCCTGCTGCCCGACCCGCACCTCAGCGGACCGCGCGCGGACTGCGTGCTGTGCGGCGAGCCCACCGAGCTGCCCGCCGACCACCCGGGCAGCACGCTCTGCCCCGTCTGCACCTGGCAGCAGGCGCAGCGGATCGCCTGCTCCGGCTGACCGAGGGAAGCGCCGGGCGTCAGGTGCGGCCGGGGGCCGTCAGGCGTGCGGTGTCAGGCGTGCGGCGTCAGGCGTCCTCCCGCCCCGCCAGGGCCAGGGTGGAGCCGTGCCGGCCCTTGCGGACCAGCAGCTGGGCCGGGATCCGGCTGCGCAGATCGGCGACATGGCTGACGATGCCGACCGCGCGGTCCCGCTCGCGCAGACCGTCGAGGACGTCCATCACCTCCTCCAGGGTGTGCTCGTCGAGGCTGCCGAAGCCCTCGTCGATGAACAGGGTGTCCAGCGGCATGCCCCCGGCCTCGTCGGTGACCACGTCGGCCAGGCCGAGCGCCAGGGCCAGCGAGGCGAAGAAGCTCTCGCCGCCGGAGAGCGTCGCGGTGTCGCGCTCGGTGCCGGTCCAGGCGTCCACCACGCGCAGCGCCAGCCCCGAGCGCTTGTTGCCCGCGCCCCGGTCGTCGCTGTGGACGAGGGTGTAGCGGCCGCCGGACATCCGGACCAGCCGGTCGCTGGCCGCCGCCGCGACCTGCTCCAGCCGCGCCGCCAGGACGTACGACTCCAGGCGCATCCTGAGCCGGTTGTCGGCCGAGGTGCCGGCCGCCAGCGCGGCCAGCCGGCTGATCCGCGCGAACCGGTCCAGCTCCGGGGCGAGCGAGCGGGCCAGCTCGGCCAGCTGCCGCCCGATCGCGGCGAGCGCCTCGCACCGCACCCGGGCCGCGTCCCGGGCGGCGTGCGCGGCCCGCAGCCGGTCGGTGGCGGCGCCGAGAGCGGCGCGGGTGCCCGGCAGGTCGGCGGGCGGCAGGGCGGCGGCCGCCGCCAGGTCCGGCTCGGCGAGCCGCCGCTCGGCCGCCGCCAGCTCCGCCCGGTGCCGCTCCAGCCGCCGCTCCAGCCGCTCGCGCTCCGGCCGGGGCAGCAGGACGGCGGCGGCGTCCTGCGCGCTCGCGAACCCGGCCGCCACCGCGGCGCCGGCCAGCTCCTCGTCGGCCAGCTTGAGCTGGTGCGCCGCCTCGGCAGTGGCCCGGGCCGCGCCCGCCAGCGCCGCCACGGCCGAGGCGAGCCGCTCCAGGGCGGCCGCCCGCGCCGCCACCGACGGGGCGTCGCCCCGGGCCGCCGCCACCCGGGCGCCCAGCTTCTCCTGCTCGGCGTGCAGGCTCCGTACCTGGGTGGCCAGCCGGGCGCCCTCCTCGCGGGCCTCGGCCAGCGCCGTCCGCCGGACGGCCTGCTCGGCGGTGAGCCGCTCGATCGCCCGGCCCGCCGGGCCGAGCCCCTCCGCGGCCCGCAGCGCCTCCCGGTGCTCGCGCTCCAGGCTCGCGAGCGTCGCCGCGAGGGCCTCGGCGGGCTCCGCACCGGCCGCACCGGCCGCCGCCGCCCGGCGCACCTGAAGACCGGACAGTGCCCGCTCCGCCGCGTCGGCGGCCTGCTCGGCGGCGGTCTGGGCCCGCCGGGCGCGCTCCTCGTCCTCGGCCCGGACCGGCTCGCCGGCCTGGCGGGCCGGGTCCGGGTGCTCCGCCGAGCCGCAGACCCGGCAGGGCTCCCCGGCGCTCAGCTGCGCGGCCAGCTCGGCGGCCATCCCGGCCAGCCGGCGCTCACGGAGGTCCAGGCCGTACTGCCGGGCGTCCAGCGCCTCCGCGCGCAGCGCCAGGACGCGCGGCCGGGCGTGGTCGATCTCCAGCTCCAGCCCGTCCCGTTCGCGGGCGGCGGCCAGCCGCGCGGCCAGCTCAGCGCGCCGGGCGTCCAGCCGCTCGACGTGTCCGGCGGCGTCCCGCGCGCCGGACTCCTCCGCCCGGAGCCCGGCGAGCCGGGTCTCGAAGTCCGCCAGCCAGTCGCCCGCCTCCTCGGCGAGGTCCTCGGCCCGCCGCAGATCGGCGGCCAGCGCCGCCCGCGCACCGTCCAGCTCGGCGCACTGCCGCTCGTCCTCCCGGGCCGCCTCCAGCCGGACGACCTCCGCGCGCAGCCGCTGCTCGGCCTCGGCCAGCTCCCCGGCCTCGGCCTGCGCCAGCGCCCGGCCCCCGCCCGCCGGGACTGCGCCGCCCGCACGGCCGTGCCCGGTGCCGCCGCGCCCTGCGCCGTCCTGCCCGGCCCCGTCGGGCGCCGCGCCGTCGGGCCCGGAGCCGCCGTCCGCCGTCCAGGCCCGTCCCGCCGGGCCGTCGGCGACCGAGGCCAGCACCGCGCGGTGCCGGCGCTCCTCCTCCCGGGCCCGCTGGTACGTCTCGGCCGCGCGTTCGCGCAGGTGCAGCACCGACTCGACGCCGACCGCCGCCTGCGCCGCCGCCAGCCGTCGCCGGTCCGCCGCCCGGGCGGGCTCGTCCTCGGCCAGCCGGGCAGCCTCGCCCACCGCCTGCCGGTGCCGCTCCTGGCGGTCGGCCAGCTGCTCGGCGGTGCCCCGCGCCCGCTGCGCCGCCAGATGGGCCTCCTCCGCGCCGGCCAGCGCGGCCCCGGCGACGGTCAGCTGTTCGGCCGCGCCGCCGCGCAGCACCGCCGCCCAGCCGAGCACGTCCGCGGTGAGATCGGTGTCCGGGCCGGACGCGTCCTCGCCGGGCACCGCGCCCGCGCCCGGCTCGGCGCCCGGACCGGCCGCCTGCTCGGCCTTGCTCGCCAGGTCCCGCAGCCGGCGGCGCCCCGCCTGGACGGCGGCCTCGTGCGTCCGGCGCTGCTCGGCCAGCCAGGCCTCGACGGACTGGAACCGCTCGGTGTCGAACAGCCGGCGCAGCAGCTTGCCGCGCTCCTCCGAGTCCGCCCGCAGGAACCGCGCGAAGTCGCCCTGCGGCAGCAGCACCACCTGGCAGAACTGGTCCCGGCTCATGCCGATCAGCCGGTGGATCTCCTCCCCGGCCTCCTGGTGCGACTTGCTGACCGCCCGCCAGCCCGGCGTGCCGTCACCGGTTCCCGCGCCGTCGGCCGACCACTCGCGCAGCAGCGTCTGGGCCCGCTCGACGGTCATGCCGCGGCCGACCTTCTTCGGCCGCGGCTGCTCCGGGACACGGGTGATCTCCAGCCGCCGCCCGCCCAGCGTCAGCTCCAGCCGGACGGTGGTCAGCCGGTCCGGCGCGGCGTGGTCGCTGCGCAGCCGGTTGGTCCGGCGGGTGCCGGGCACCTCGCCGTAGAGGGCGTAGCAGACCGCGTCCAGCACACTGCTCTTGCCCGCGCCGGTGGCGCCGCGCAGCAGGAAGAGGCCGCCGGCGGCCAGCGCGTCGAAGTCGACCGCCTCGGAGCCCGCGAACGGGCCGAACGCGGTCACGGTCAGCCGGTGGAGTCTCATCGGGGCAGCTCCGCCTTCCGGTCGCCGGACTGCCGGACGTGCTCGAAGCCCTCGCGCAGCCAGCCCAGTTCCTCCGCGTCCGGCTCGGCGCCGGGGCGGACGTGCCGCAGGAAGCCCTCGGCGATCTCCAGGTCGGTCCGTCCGCCGACCCGGGCGGCGTAGGAGGCGGAGGCGTCGGTGGTCGTCTCCTCCGGCTCGAAGAGCAGCTGGAGGGTGTGCGGGAAGCGGCGGCGCAGCCGCTCCATCGGCTCGCTCGGGCGGCTCGGGTCGGTGAGGGTGGCCTGCACCCAGGACTGCTCGTGGGCGGTGTACCGCTCGTCGGTGAGCAGTGCGTCGAGCCGACCGCGCAGCCGGGCCAGCGGGCGGGGCACCGGGCAGTGCACCCGCTCGGCGGCGACCGTGCCGTCCGCCGCGAGGTCGACCAGCCACATGCTCTTGCGGTGCTCGTGCTCGGAGAAGGAGTAGGCGAGCGGGGAGCCGCTGTAGCGCAGGTGCGGGGCGAGCGTCTGGCAGCCGTGCAGGTGGCCGAGCGCGGCGTAGTGCACGCCGTCGAAGACGCCGGCGGGGACGGCCGCGACCCCGCCCACCGCGATGTCGCGCTCGCTGTCGCTGGGCTCGCCGCCGGTGACGAAGGCGTGCGCCAGCACCACCGCGCGGGTGCCGGCCGGGCGGGCCGCGAGGTCGGCCCTGACCTGGTCCATCGCCGCGCCGAGCACCGCCGCGTGGCCGCCGCGCGCCAGGCCGAAACGGTCCCGGACCAGCGTCGGCTCCAGGTACGGCAGCCCGTAGACGGAGACCGGCCCGTGCGCGTCGGCCAGCACCACCGGCTCGGCGCACTCGCCCGGGTCGGTCCGCAGGTGGACGCCGGCCCGGCCGATCAGCCCCGCGCCCACGCCCAGGCGGCGGGCGGAGTCGTGGTTGCCGCTGATGAACACCGTCGGCACGCCGAGGCCGGCCAGCCGGTGCAGCACGTCGTCGAACAGCGCGACCGCCTCCAGTCCGGGCAGCGCGCGGTCGTACACGTCGCCGGCGACCAGCACGGCGTCCACGCCTCGGTCCCGGACCACCGCCACCAGGTGGTCCAGGAAGGCGCGCTGGGCGTCGTGCAGGCTCTCCCGGTGGAAGGTTCGCCCGAGGTGCCAGTCGGAGGTATGCAGCAGTCGCATGGTCCCCGACCATAACGGGCGCCACCGACAACGAGGTCCGGAACGGGGATCCCCGCCCGCCCCGCCCGGCCTGCGGACCCTCGGCGGCGGTCGCTGCGGGTCGATTGTCAGTGACCGTGTGTAGGGTCGCGGTCGCCGGGAGCCAAGGGGCTCGTGGGGCCGGTGCGACAGGTGTCGGGCGCAGGAGGAGGAGGTCGTGGACATGTGGGACGGGACGCGTGGCGGGAGTGCGGGGCGGCGGCGGCCGGGGCCCGGCGGTGGGCGGTGCGGACGGCGCGCTCGCGCTCGCCGGCCCGCCACCAGAGGCGGACCACCTGGTCGGCGGGCAGGTTGCGGCCTTCGGCGAGTTCGGCGGCCTGGGCGCAGCGGTCGTGCCGGTCGAGCAGGGCGACGGCCTCGGCGGGCGCGTCGAGCAGGTCGGCGAGGACGAAGGCGGCCTCGTCGGTCCGCCCCTGCCGCTCCAGCCGCTCGGCGGCGTCCCGGTAGAGCGCGCGGAGGTGCTGGTAGACGGTGGGGCCGCTGAACGGGTTGACCGAGGCCGGGGCGCCCTCGTTCGGGGTGGGGCGCAGCGTGCCCGTGAAGCGTTCGGGCAGGGCGAGGGAGAGCCAGACCCGCGCGGTCGCGCCGCCCCGGTGCTCGGCGGCGAGCGGGAGGGCGTCGCGCAGGGCGTCGTCCCAGCGGTGCTGCTCGAAGGCGCGGGTGAGGTCGCGCAGGTAGCGGGCGTGCCGCCCGTGGAGGAGGCGGGCGGCGGGGGTGCGCAGGGTGAGCCTGGCGAGCAGGTCGCCGAGCCAGGGAGGGCCGGGCCGGCGCGAGGCGGCGGCGCGGGCGGATTCGGCGGCTTCGGCGGAGCCGTCGGACGCCGAACCGCCGCCTCCGCCGCCGGCCGCGGTCCTGCCGAAGAGCACCGCGTAGGCGATGGCCGCGACGGCCGCCGCGAACACCACCCCGCCCGGGTCGATGCCGTTGTCGTCGATCAGTCCGAAGCCGTAGAGCACCACGAGCGACAGCGGCAGCACGATCATCAGGACGACGATGACCGTGGCGGTGCGCCGGTCGACGGCGATCTCCGGGCCGCGCCGACGCCGCCTCGACCGTGTTCGGGTGGCGGGCGGCTCGTCGGAGGTCAGCCGCCGGGCCCGCTCGGAGGTCGGCCGGATGCGGGCGGCCGCTCTGAGATCGGGCCGGGGCGGCACCGGCAGGGACTCCTCGACGGGCGCCGCCTCGGGCGTCGGGGCGACCCCGAGCGGACGCGGGCGGTGCACGGTGAGGCCGGTCGGCAGCAGCCAGCCGGACGGGTCCACCTCGGGCAGCTCGGCGACCACATGAGTGATCGTCAGACCTGCCTGCACAAGGGAGAGCCGACCCGGGGCGGCGGCACCGGCCGAGGCCCCGGGGCCGGCCAGCGCGCCCCGCCCGGTGCGCTCCAGCGGCAGCCCGGGAGCCCGGCCGGCGCGCGTCGCGACCGGCTCGGGAAGCGTCAACAGCCACCGGCCGTCCGGTAGTTCACGCAGCCGCGCACCGTCGCGCCACAGCGCCAGGACGCGGTCGGCGGCCTCGGCCGCACCGATCAGCGGCACGTCGAGGACGAAGCCCGCGGCGTTCACTCACCACTCCTGATCACATCGTGGATCCGGCCGGTGTTGGCGTTGCCGATCACGAGCGGCCCGGACGGCAGCTCGGCCGCGATCACCGGCAGGGCGGGGTGCACGGCGGGCGCGGTGGCGCCGCCGGAGAACCGGCTCAGGGTGCGGACGCCGTCGGCGCGGATCGCGCGGACCACCCCGCCCTCGGACGACCAGGTGATCAGCGCGGGTTCGAGGCCGTCCAGGACCAGGCCGATCACCTCGGCCTTCTCCCGGAAGGACAGCCGCCGCTCGTCGCCGCGCGGGGTCCGCGCGGTCCACCGCTTGCCGTCCTCCGACCAGGCCGCCGCGCGGTCCGCGTGCAGCAGGTGCCGCGCCCGGAAGGCCTCCGGGGGCAGGGTGCGGTCGAACAGGCGCGGTTCGCGGAACCGGTCGAAGCCGCGCTCGCGTTCCGTGCCGGGGCCGACAGGTCCGTCGTCGGCGACCCTGCCGTCGGGGGTGATCCGCCGCCAGCGCCCGGCGACGGGGGCCAGCAGGTCGTCCCCGGCGCGCAGCAGCGGCAGCACGGGGCGGGTCGCCAGCCGCGCCGCCAGACCCTCGTCGAGGCCGAGTTCGGCCGGGTCGACGGAGAGTTCCGCGGGCCCGGCGAGCGGGCGTCCGATGACGTGGCGGACCACGCGGCCGCGGTGGAGGTTCAGGGTGATCAGCCGTCGGCCGGTCCGCCCGGCGGCGATCACCCGGCCGTTCAGCCGGTGCAGCTTGGACTGCCCGGTGCCCGGGTGCCGCTGCTCGACGTCGCGCACGTCCATGGCGAAGAGCGTTCCGGTGTGCCGGCCGCGGGCGAGCAGGAACGGCGCCTCGGTGGTGAACGCGGGCAGCCACCGCCCGCGCGGGCCGGCTGCCGGGGCCTCGGTCGGCGGTGCTGCGGCCGGGCCGGTGCGCCGGAACTCCGCACCGCGCAGCGCCCGGACGGCGATGCCGGCGGCGGGCAGCGGCAGTTGGAACTCGGCGCGGTCGAGGCGGACGGTGACGTGGGTGGCACCCGCCGGGCTCCAGCGGGCCGGCTCGCTCGCCAGGACCCTGGGCCGGCCGGGGAGCCGGTCGGCGAGCCGGGGCGAGGTGAGCAGCCAGGCGCGGTCGGCGGCATCCAGGGTGGCGGCGGCGAACTCCACGTCCTCGGGCGTCGGCTCGGCGGGGCGGCGGGCCGCGAGCCAGGCGGGCAGCAGGTCGGCGGGCTCGCCGCCGAACCAGTGCACGGGCTCGTCGCCGAGCACGCCCACCAGCAGCTCGCCGCCGCGGGCGGTGGCGCGGCGGTGCAGCACGAGCAGCGCGGCCAGCTGGACGAGGCGCCCGGCACCGGCCTGCGAGGGTCCGGCGTCCACCATCGCGACGGTCCGCCCGCGCGGCTTGGCGGCCCGGAACTCGGGCGCGAGGTAGAGGAGTTCGCGATCGACATAGCGGCGCAGGAACTCGTCGGGGTGTTCCTCGGCGAGCAGCCACTCGGCGGGCAGCAGCTGGTCTGGGCGGCCCGACCGGCCGAGCCCGCCCACCCCGTCGGGCTCCCCCGGCCCGTCGGCGACCGGCTCGCGTTCGCCGATGAGCGCATCGAGTCGGCGCAGCAACGGGCCCAGGGCGGTGGCCAGTTCGGGGGTGAGAGCGGACAGCGCCCCGGCCCAGGGGGCGAGCCCGGCCGGCAGCCGGGTGGCGGTCATCGCTCGGCCCGCCGGGTGTAGGGCGTGAGCGCCTCGGGGTCGGTGGCGGGGGCCGGCGGGGCGGCGACGAGGGCGTGGCCGGGGGTGAGCACGCAGAGGTCGCCGGGTCCGGCGCCGAGCGCGGCGCGCCACAGGGCGGGGGCGGGCCGGGGGCGGGCGGTGGTCGGGACGAGCAGGTCGCCGTCGCGGCCCAGGTAGCGGGCGCCGTCCGACCACGGGAGGTCGGCTTCCGCGCCGAGGACGAGCAGCACGGTGTCGTCGGCGAGCACGCCGAGCCGGGCGCCGTCGGTGAGGCGGGCGCGGGTGGCGGCGGCCAGGGCCGGGACGGCGTCGCCGACGGCGAGGACGGCGGCGGCGGTGAGCGGCGGCTCACGGCGCTCCCAGGTGAGCGCCACGGCGGGCGGGGGCGGGTACGTCACGAGGGCGCGACCGCCGCGACGAGGTCGGCGCGTATGCCGGCGAGCGCGGCGGGCAGGTCGGCCGGGGCGAAGCCCGCGTCGATCTCGCGCAGCGCGGCCTCCAGGCGGAGCCGGGAGTCGCGGCCCTCGGGCAGGTGGCGGTGCTCGGCGAGCAGGGCGGCGCCGGTGCGGGCGAGGCGTTCGGCGCGGGCGGCCGTGCTGCGCGAGAGTTCCTCGGCGGCGTGCGTGAGCGAGGTGTTGGCGGCCTTCTCGATCAGGTCGGCGAGGGTGTCGCGGGCCAGCGCCTGGGTGTCGGAGGTGGGGGCGATCAGCGGCAGGACCCACAGGTCGCGGGAGGTGGCGGCGTCCCGTCCGTCCAGGACGGCGGCGGCCGCGACCAGCCGCTGCGAGCGGACGGCCCGACGGTCGCCGACGGGGACGCCGGCGGCGCGCAGCCTGCGCAGCGCGGTGGCGAGCAGCGGGGTGACGCCGTCGAGGTCGCAGTCGCGGGCGGCGGCGGTGAGCCGGTCGAGTGCGCCGAGCCGGTCGAGTGCGCCGAGCCGGTCCCCGCCGCCGGTGGGGGGAACGGGGGCGGCGGGCCGCCGGCCGGCCTCCAGGAGGTCCTCCAGCCGGGCGTCGGCGACCGGTTCGACGAAGACCCGGGCGAGGAAGCGGTCGGCGAAGGCGGCGAGTGCCGGGTCCTCCGGCAGGTGGTTGGCCGCGCCGACGCAGACCCGCAGCGGGCTGGCGAGGACGGTGCCGCCGCGCCGGAAGACCCGTTCGTTGAGCAGGCCGAGCAGGGTGTTGAGGACGGCGGTGGAGCCGAGGAAGACCTCGTCGAGGAAGGCGATCTCGGCCTCGGGCAGCATGCCCGCCGTCTCGAACTCGACCCGGCCCTCGCGCAGGCCGCGCAGGTCGACGGGGCCGAACAGCTCGTTGGGCTCGGTGAACCGGCCGAGCAGGTACTCGAAGTAGCGGCCGCCGAGCCGGTCGGCCACCTGGCGCACGGCCTGCGACTTGGCGGTGCCGGGCGGGCCGACGACCAGCAGGTGCTCCCCGGCGACGGCGCAGAGCGCGACCACCTCGGCGACCGTCTCACGGTCGACCATGCCGCGCCCGGCGGCGCCGACGGCGGCCGCGACCAGCTGGGAGTCCTGGCGGAGCGTGTCCTGGCGGAGCGCGGCGGAGCGGGCGTCGGGCGGGGTGCTGGTGTCGGTCACGAGCACCGGAGTCTACGGTGGGCGGCGCGACCGCCACCAACGGGTTTCCGTCAGGGGGCCGGGGTGGCGATCCACACCTTGCTGTCGGCCGCGCCGCCGTCCGGCTCCTTGCTCTCCACGGTCCTGATGAGGAGCGCGTCGCTGTTCGGGACGGCGCCGACCTGTTCCACCCGGTACCCGGGGAAGACGTGCTCCCAGAGGATGCGGCGGGCCCCGACGTCCCAGACCACCGCGCCCGAGGGCGTCCCGGCCGCCGCGCGCCGGCCGTCACCGAGGACGGTGGCGGTCCAGATGATGGTGAAGTCGCCGACGAAGACCGTCTTGTCGGCGAGCACCCGGCCGGTCGTGAGGTCGACCACGACCGAGTGGCCGTCGGCGGTGCCGAAGGCGGCGAGGCTGCCGTCCCCGTTGAACCGCACGCTCCGGGCCTCGCACGCGCAGCCGATCGTCTCCCCGGCGCGGTCCGGGTCGGCGGGGTCCCAGGTGTCGACGCCCTCCAGGCTCGCCGCGCGGACCAGCCCGTCCCCGGTCACGGCCCAGTCCTCGTAGGCCGTGCGGCCCCCGTCGGGGACCGGCTTCTGGGGCAGGGTGCTGGTCCTGCCGTCGGCCACGTCCACCACGGTGAGCTCGAAGCTCCCGAAGACGAAGAGGTCGCCGCCCGGCGACAGGGCGCCCGGCCCTTCGAGGGGGTCGATGGCGAGGTCGGTCGGGTCCTCGCGGGACAGGTCCATGATCCGCAGCGCTCCCTCCTGGCTGAGCACCGCGGCCGTCCCGCCGTCCGCCGACACCCGGATGCTCCGCACGGGGCCGATCGTGGCGGTCATCGGCTTGGCCACGCCACCACGGGCGGGGTCGACGTAGTAGACGCGCTCGTTCGAGGAGCCCACCAGGACGAGGTCCTCGCGGAGTGCGGCACTCGCGGTGATCCACCCCCCGTCGTCCTCCGGTAGCGACACCGCGGCGAGCGTGTACCGGGCATCGTCCGGCCCGCCCCCGTCCGGCCCGGTGGCCGGCGGGGCGTCCGACTGCCACCGGGCCACTCCGATGCCGACGGCGATGGCGGCCAGGCAGACGAGCAGCAGGGTGAGCGTGCGCGCCCGGAGCTTGCTCATGGCGTGGGCCTCCCGCCCGGTGCCGGCGCATCGAGGCGGTCACCGACGGCACGGGTCTGGTCGGAGTCGAAGTTCTTCCAGGTGCTCGTGAAGTCCCAGGACCAGCCGGGTGTCTTCGGTACGGGCGCGGTCCGGAAGTTCTTCCCGCCGTTGTCGACCCGCACCGTCGTGTGCTTGCTCCCCGAGACCAGGTCGAACTCCAGGTACCACTGGTAGAGCGCCTGTTCGGTCGTCGCCGAGATCAGGAACGTCTCGATCTCGCCGGACTCGACCGTGAAGCCGAACGGCGCGCCGTCGTCGGAGGTGTAGGTGGCCCGGGGCTGCGGGCTGTCCAGGTCGATGGCCAGGAAGCGGAGATTGGCCTGGCCGGCCGTCGGGCACGTGACGCCGACCGAGGGCGGCGGCGCCTCGCGGGAGGCCACGACCACCCGGACGTTGGCGATCTGCACCTGCCGCTCGGCGTTGCCCTGGACCGTCACCTGGAGCCTGCTCTCGCCGGCGTCGGTCCCGGCGTTCTTCATCAGCCAGTCGTGGAAGCCGGTGCAGCCGGTCCCCGGGCCCGTGGTGGGCGCCGCGCCCGCGGGCAGCACGCCCTGGATCGCGAGTTCCCCGAACGCGCCCACCTTCTTCGGATTCGTCTCGACGGAGACCGTGGCGGGCGGCGGTGTGCTCCGCGCCAGCGAGTCCGCCCCGTCGGTGAGGCGGGTCACGCCCCAGGAGACGACCCCCGCCAACGCGGTCGTGACGATCAGTGCGGGCAGCGAGAGGACCAGCTCCCGCCGGCTCCGCCTGCCTCGCGGGGCTTCGGCCGGCTCGGCCGCCCGCCCGTCCCCCGCTTCCTCCGGCCGTCCGTCCCCTTCCACGCCCTCCCCCTCCCACCGCGCGCCGCCCCGGAATGCGCGCCGATCGCCGGAAAAGACCCCTATCTCCCAAGTTCCCCGTCACATCCCGCCCGAATCCTGATGGTGCGTCAGTTCTTCCGCCATCCCTCCTGGTTGGAGCAGGACTCGTAGTCGTACCGGGTGAGGCGGTCCCATTCCTCCCCCGTCGCCGACTCATAGGCCTCCTCGTGCGGGTGGAGCAGGCGCTCGCCGCTGCGGAAGGAGTACCGCGCGAAAGCAGCCGGGTCGGCGAGCACCCGCTCGTACGCGGCGCGGCCGGAGGCGACCACGGCGGCGCGGGCGTAGAGGAAGCCGTCGGTGCTCAGCGGCGCGGGCGCGTCGTCCGGATCGTCGGGGTTCGCGGCCTGCTGGGTCCCGTACTCCCTCCGGTCGAGGCGGTGGAGGGCCTCGGCGAGGCGTTCGCCGAAGCCGACGATCTCCTCGACGGGTCCGGCCGCGAGGGCCTCGGCCAGGCGCTCGCAGCCGTCGTCGAAGGTGGCGCAGAAGGCGACGGCGGGCTCGCCGCCGATCAGGTCGATCAGCTGCCAGAACCGCTCCCAGGGCAGTTCGACGGCCTGGTCGGTCGGGGAGGTGGTGGTGTTCACGGTCGGCTTCCGTTCCGTACGCGGTGCGTGTCGGAACGGATCGTGTCAGACGCCGCCGACAGTCAGTCGTCGGGCTGCTCCCAGCCGCGCCGCACCGGCGCCCCGGCGGGCTGCCGGGGGTCGCGGCTGCGGTAGACGACGTACGGGCGGAACAGGTACTGCACGGGGGCGCTGAACATGTGCACCAGGCGGGTGAACGGCAGCAGCGCGAACAGCAGCAGGCCGACCACGGCGTGCACCTTGAACGCGACCGGTACGTCCGCCATCCGGCTCACGTCCGGGCTCAGCGTGAACAGGCTGCGGGCCCACGGGGCGATGGTGGAGCGGTAGTCGTAGCCGGAGTCCAGCGAGGAGTGCATCAGCTTGGCGACCAGGCCGAGCACGATCGCCGCGAGCAGCACCACGTACATCAGCTTGTCGTTGCGGGTGGTGGCGCGCAGCACGGCGGGGTTGCGGCGCCGCCGGTAGAGCAGCACCAGGATGCCGGCGACCGCCAGGAAGCCCGCCGCGCAGCCGGCGAACAGCGACAGCAGGTGGTAGGCGTGCTCGTCCAGGCCGACGGCGTCCGTCCAGGAGGCGGGCACGAACAGGCCCATCAGGTGGCCGGCCAGCACGAACAGGATGCCGTAGTGGAACACCGGGGAGGCGATGTTCAGCAGGCGGGACTCGTAGATCTCGGAGGAGCGGGTGGTCCAGCCGAACTTGTCGTAGCGGTAGCGCCAGACGAGTCCGGAGACCAGCAGCGCCGCCGCGACGTACGGCAGTGCGCCCCAGAGGAAGGTGTCCATTCGCAGCAGTTCTCCGCTCAGGTGGGCAGGACGGGCAGCAGGCCGAGGTGCCCGTACGGCGGTGTGTCCAGGCCGACCTGTTCGCGCGGCGGCCCGCTGCGGGCGAGCGCCAGCGCGGCGGCGCGGTCCCGGGGCGAGGGCCCGGGCAGGGTGGCGCAGACGGCGGCGAGCACGTCCGCGTACGGTGTGCCGTGCCCGGTGAGGGCGAGCCGCAGGAGTTCCAGGGCGGGCCGGTGCTCGCGCAGCAGCGCCTCGTCGCCGGTGGCGGCGGTGAACTCCAGGACGGCGGGCAGGAAGTCGGGCAGGTCCTCGCCGGTGCACTCCAGGCCGTGCGCCCGGTAGGCGGCCTTGAAGCGCAGCAGGGCCTCGCCGCGCCGGCGGGTGTCGCCGTCGGTCCACCAGCTGAGGTGCAGGCTGTGCCGCTGGGTGAAGTCGAAGACCTCGACGTAGTGGCGGGCCAGTTCACCGGCGGGGCGGGCCCCCGCCCAGTCGAGGAAGGCGCGCAGCGGCGCGGCGGCGGCGTGGCGGACCGGCCGGAGAACGCCGGCCAGCGGAAGCAGCGGGGCGTCCGGGTAGCAGAGGCAGTCGGCGGCGGCCCGGCGCACCAGCGCACGCGGGTCGGCCGTCACGGCGAGGGCTCCTCGCGCGTGGCGGCCGCGTCCTCGGGCGGTGCCGGGCGGTCGGCGCGCTGGCGCCTGCTCAGCCCGTGGAAGTTCTCGACGGTGATCAGGGGCAGCGAGCGCCGTCCCGATCCGGCGCCGAACGGGCCGTCGGTGCCGTCGGGCACCCCGTCGGCGTGGTCGAGTCCGCAGCCGGCGGGCAGCGCGGACTCCTCCAGCCGTTCGGCGTCGGCGCGGGCGGCGGTCGGGATGACGTAGCGGTCCTCGTACTTGGCGATGGCGAGCAGCCGGAAGAGGTCCTCGACGGAGGCGGCGTCGAGTCCGACGGCCTCGGCGGCGTCGCGGCCGGGGTCGCGGCCGAGGTTGACGGCGCGCATGTGGGCGCGCATCGCGGCGAGCCGGTCGAGGGCGGCGCGCACCGGGCCGGGGTCGCCGGCGGTGAAGAGTCCGGCGAGGTACTCGACGGGGATGCGCAGCGCGTCGATGGCGCCGAAGAGGTTGCCGGCGTCCTCTCCGTCGTGCCCGGCGGCGGCGACCTCCTCGACGACCGGGGAGAGCGGCGGGATGTACCAGACCATCGGCAGGGTGCGGTACTCGGGGTGCAGCGGCAGCGCGACCCGGTAGGTGCTGATCAGCGCGCGCACCGGTGAGCGGCGCGCTGCCTCGATCCAGTCGTGCGCCACCCCGTCGCGCTCGGCGGCGCGCCGCACCGCCGGGTCCTCCGGGTCCAGGAAGACGCCCAGCTGGGCCTCGTACAGGTCGTGTTCGTCCTCGACCGAGGCGGCGGCGGTGACCTTGTCGGCGTCGTAGAGCAGCACGCCGAGGTAGCGCAGCCGTCCGACGCAGGTCTCGGAGCAGACGGTGGGCAGGCCGACCTCGGTGCGCGGGTAGCAGAAGGTGCACTTCTCGGCCTTGCCGGTGCGGTGGTTGAAGTAGATCTTCTTGTACGGGCAGCCGGTGACGCACTGGCGCCAGCCCCGGCAGCCGTCCTGGTCGACCAGGACGATGCCGTCCTCGGCCCGCTTGTAGATGGCGCCGGAGGGGCAGGCGGCGGCGCAGGCCGGGTTGAGGCAGTGCTCGCAGATCCGGGGCAGGTAGAACATGAAGCTCTGCTCGTACTGGAAGCGGATCCGCTCGCCGACCTCCTTGCGCATCCGCTCGACGTTGGGGTCGGCGGCGGCGTGCTCGGGGGCGCCGCCGAGGTCGTCGTCCCAGTTGGGCGACCATTCGACGGACATCGGGCGGCCGGTGATCAGCGAGTGCGGCCGGGCGACGGGGTAGTCCTCGCCGAGCGGGGCGTCGGTGAGGGCGCGGTAGTCGTACGTCCAGGGTTCGTAGTAGTCCTGGAGGGTGGGCATGACGGGGTTGGCGAAGATCGAGGCGAGCTTGTACAGACGGCCGCCCTGGCGCAGCTTGAGCCGTCCGCGCCGGTCGAGCCGCCAGCCGCCGCGCCACTCGTCCTGGTCCTCGTAGCGGCGCGGGTAGCCGAGGCCGGGGCGGGTCTCGACGTTGTTGAACCAGACGTACTCGGTGCCCCGGCGGTTGGTCCAGGTCTGTTTGCAGGTGACCGAACAGGTGTGGCAGCCGATGCACTTGTCGAGGTTCATCACCATGGCGAGCTGGGCCATCACCCGCATCAGTACTCCACCTCCTGGCGGCGCCGGCGCACGACCGTCACCTCGTCGCGC
The DNA here is from genome assembly GCF_042802195.1 of Kitasatospora sp. NPDC057500. NCBI lineage: Bacteria > Bacillati > Actinomycetota > Actinomycetes > Kitasatosporales > Streptomycetaceae > Kitasatospora > Kitasatospora sp. NPDC057500. Next base: position 15,909 of record NZ_JBHVER010000003.1, read on the forward strand.
TGGTTCCCGGTCGGGCCGAGGTAGTTGAACGCCCAGGAGAGCTGGGCGTAGCCGCCGATCAGGTGGGTGGGCTTGAGCAGCACCCTGGTCAGCGAGTTGTGGATGCCGCCGCGCCGGCCGCCGGTCTCGGCGCGGGGCACGTTGACGGTGCGCTCCTGCGCGTGGTGCATGTAGACGGTGCCGGGCGGCATGCGGTGCGAGACCACGGCGCGGGCGACGACGACGCCGTTGCGGTTGACGGCCTCGATCCAGTCGTTGTCGGCGACGCCGATGGCGGCGGCGTCCTCGGCCGACATCCAGATCACCTGCCCGCCGCGGGAGAGGGCGAGCATGAACAGGTTGTCCTGGTACTCGGAGTGGATGGACCACTTGTTGTGCGGAGTGAGGTAGCGGACCGTCACCTCCGCCTGCCCGTCGGGGCCGAGGGCCGGTTCACCGAACAGTCGGCGGATGTCGAGCGGCGGCCGGTAGACCGGCAGGGCCTCGCCGAGCTCGTGCATCCAGTCGTGGTCGACGAAGAAGTGCTGGCGCCCGCTGAGGGTGTGCCAGGGCTTGAGGTGCTCGGTGTTGAGGGTGAACGGGCTGTAGCGGCGGCCGCCGGCTTCGCTGCCCGACCACTCGGGCGAGGTGATGACCGGGGCGGGGGCGGCCTGGGTGTCGGCGTAGGAGATCCGGCGGCCCTCGTGCTCGGCGGCCAGGTGCGCCAACTCCCGTCCGGTACGGCGTTCCAGGGTGTGGAAGCCCTGGGTGGCGAGCCGGCCGTTGGTGGTGCCGGAAAGGGCGAGCACGGTGTCGCAGGCCTTGACGGCGGTGTCCAGGGCCGGGCGGCCGTCGGCCGGGCCGCCGCGGACCACGCCGTTGCGGGCCTTGAGCTGCTCGACCTCCTCCTCCGGGTGCAGCACCACGCCCTTGGCGGGCAGGCCGAGCCGCTCGGCCAGCGGGCCGAGCGCGGCCATCTTGGCGGCCACCGCCGTGTAGTCGCGTTCGACGACGGCGAGGTTCGGCATGGTGGCGCCGGGGACGGGCTCGCAGGCGCCGTCGCGCCAGTCGAGGTCGGTGCCGCCGGGCTGGGCGGTCTCGCCGGGGGTGTCGTGCTGGAGCGGGGTGGCGACCAGGTCGCGGCGGGTGTCCAGGTGCCCGCGGGCCAGTTCGCTGAACCGCTCGGCGATCGCGTGGAAGGCGTCGAAGTCGGTGCGGGCCTGCCAGGGCGGGTCGACGGCGGGGGCGAAGGAGTGCACATAGGGGTGCATGTCGGTGGAGGACAGGTCGTGCTTCTCGTACCAGGTGGCGGCGGGCAGCACGACGTCGGACAGCAGGGTGGAGGAGGTCATCCGGAAGTCCAGCGAGAGCAGCAGGTCCAGCTTGCCCTCGGGGGCCTCGGCGTGCCAGCGCACGTCGCGCGGGCGCACGTCCTCGCCGGCCTCCTGGGCGCGCAGCGAGGAGTGGGTGCCCAGCAGGTGCCGGGTGAAGTACTCGGCGCCCTTGGCGGAGGAGCCCAGCAGGTTGGCCCGCCACAGGGTGAGCACCCGGGGCCAGTTGGCCGGGTCGTCCGGGTCCTCGCAGGCGAACTTCAGCCGCCCGGCGCGCAGTTCGGCGACCACGTGGTCCTCGGGGTCGCGGCCGAGGGCGCGGGCCTCGTCGGCCAGGTCCAGCGGGTTGCGGTCGAAGGTCGGGTAGGAGGGCATCCAGCCGAGCCGGGCGGAGCGGGCCAGCAGGTCGACGGTGGCCAGGCCCCGGAAGCGGCCGGTGCCCAGCGGGGAGGCGAGGACGTCGGCGGGGTAGGTGTCGTAGCGCCACTGGTCGGTGTGCAGGAAGAACCAGCCGGTGCCGATCGCCTGCCGGGGCGGGCGGGACCAGTCGGAGGCACCGGCGAGGGTGGCCCAGCCGGTGATCGGACGGCACTTCTCCTGGCCGACGTAGTGCGCCCAGCCGCCGCCGTTGCGGCCCTGGCAGCCGGTCAGGGCGAGCAGGGCGAGGAAGGCCCGGTAGATGGTCTCGGAGTGGAACCAGTGGTTGGTGCCGGCGCCCATCAGGATCATGCAGCGGCCCCGGGACTCCTCGGCGGTGCGCGCGAACTCCCTTGCCACCCGGACGGCCTGGGCGGCGGGCACCGAGGTGTGCCGCTCCTGCCAGCCGGGGGTGCCGGGGGTTTCCGGGTCGTCGTAGGAGGCGGGCCAGCGGCCGGGCAGCCCGTCGCGGCCGACGCCGTACTGGGCGAGCAGCAGGTCGTAGACGGTGGTGACCAGCGCGCCGCCGTCCAGGCGCAGCGCCGGCACGCCCCGGCGGACGGTGTCGCCGCGGCCCTGGCCGTGCTCGCCGCCGTCGGTGTCGAAGCGTGGCAGCAGCACCTCGACCGGGGTCGCGGCGCCCTCGCCGTACAGGGTCAGGCGCGGGCGCAGGCCCTGGAGGTCGAGGTTCCAGCGGCCCTCTCCGGAGGCGGTCCAGCGGAAGCCCAGCGAGCCGTTGGGGACCACGGGGCGGCCGGTCGCCTCGTCCAGGACGGCGAGCTTCCATTGCGCGCCCTCCCCGGTGTCGCCGAGGTCGCTCGCGCGCAGGAACTTGGCGGGGGTGAAGGCGCCGTCCCGTTCGGTCAGGGTGACCAGGAACGGCAGGTCGGTGAAGCGGCGGACGTAGTCGTCGAAGAACGGGGTGGTGCGCTCGACGAAGAACTCCCGCAGGACGACGTGGCCCATCGCGAGGGCGAGGGCGCCGTCGGTGCCCGGGTGGGGGTGCATCCACTCGTCGGCGAACTTGGTGTTGTCCGCGTAGTCCGGGGAGACCGCCACCACCTTCTGGCCCCGGTAGCGGGCCTCGGCCATCCAGTGCGCGTCCGGCGTGCGGGTGACGGGCACGTTGGAGCCCCACATCACCAGGTAGGCGGCGTCCCACCAGTCCCCCGACTCGGGCACGTCCGTCTGGTCGCCGAACACCTGCGGGGAAGCCACCGGCAGGTCCGCGTACCAGTCGTAGAAGGAGAGCATGGCGGCGCCGATGAGCGAGTGGAAGCGGGCGCCGGCGGCGTGCGAGACCATCGACATCGCCGGGATCGGCGAGAACCCGGCGATCCGGTCCGGGCCGTAGGCCTTCACGGTGTGCACGTGCGCGGCGGCGACGATCTCCACCGCCTCGTCCCAGCTCGCCCGCACCAGGCCGCCCTTGCCGCGCGCCCGCTGGTAGGCGCGGCGCCGCTCCGGGTCGCCGGTGAGCTCCGCCCAGGCCGCCACCGGGTCCCCCAGCCGGGCCCGCGCCTCCCGGTAGAGCTCCAGCAGCACGCCGCGCACGTACGGGTGGCGCACCCGGGTCGGCGAGTAGGTGTACCAGGAGAAGGCGGCGCCGCGCGGGCAGCCGCGCGGCTCGTACTCGGGGCGGTCGGGGCCGACGGACGGGTAGTCGGTGGCCTGGGTCTCCCAGGTGATCACGCCGTCCTTGACGAAGACCTTCCAGCGGCAGGAGCCGGTGCAGTTGACGCCGTGGGTGGAGTACACCACCTTGTCGTGGCTCCAGCGGTCCCGGTAGAAGGCGTCGGCCCCGCGTCCACCGGTGAGCCGGACGCTGTGCAGGTCGGGCGCGGGCGTCCCGGGGCGCAGGAACCGGCCCGCCCTGAGGAACGCGGCACCGGGCTCGCTCGTCGGCTCGCGCACCTTGACACCCTCCGTCTCCGGACCGGACCGTGAGCCCATCGAAACCGCGCGGGCCCGGCGGTGCACCCGGGAGGGGGCCCGCCGGGTGACCGGAGGCCGGCGGGTGCCCCGGTCCGGCGGCGCCCGGTGGCCGGGTCCGGGCCCAGGCGCTGCCATGGAGCCATGAACGCACGGAGCCGCCTGCGCTGGGACGCGGTCCCGCCCGCGACCGGCGCGGCCGTGATGGCGACCGGCATCATCTCGGTCGGCTTCCACCTCGCCGGGTTCGACGCCCTGTCGGTCGCCGACCTCTGGATCGCCGGGGTGCTGTGGCTGCTGCTGGCCCTCGCCTTCGTCGCCCTGCTGCTCGCCGACCGGAGCGGCTGGACGGCCCGGTCGCACACCCCGCCCGCGCTCACGGCCGTCGCCGCCACCACGGTGCTCGGCGTCCGGCTCGACCAGCTCGGGTGGACGGTGGTCGCCGAGGCGCTGCTCGCCGTGGCGGCCGTCGCCTGGCCGGTGCTGCTGGTCTCGGTGCTGCGCCACCTCGGCCGGCGGATGCCGGGCGCGGCCTTCCTGATCTGCGTCGCCACCCAGGGCCTGGCCGTGCTCGCCGCCTCCCTCGCCCCGCACACCGCCGACTGGCTCGCCCTGGCGGCGCTGCCGGTGTTCGTCCTCGGCCTGCTGCTGTACGGGGACGCGCTGCGCCGCTTCGACCCGGGCCAGGTGACGGCGGGGCCGGGCGACCACTGGGTGGCCGGCGGCGCGATGGCGATCTCCGCGCTGGCCGCTTCCAAGCTGCTCGCCTCCGGGGTGTGGAGCGGCGGCGCGCACACCGCGCTGCGGGTGGTGACGCTGGTGCTGCTCGGCGTCGCGCTGGCCTGGTACGCGGTGCTGGCCGTCGCCGAGCTGCTGCGGCCCCGGCTCCGCTACGACCTGCGGCGCTGGTCGACGGTCTTCCCGCTGGGCATGACGGCGGTGGCCTCGCTGTCGACGGCCACCGCCGCCCGGGTGGACTGGCTGGAACCGCTCGGCCGGGCCCTGCTCTGGGTGGCGGCGGCGGTCTGGCTGGTCGTCGCGGTCGGCGCGCTGCGCCGGCTGTGGCGGCTGCGGCGCGGGCCGGGCGCCGGGTCCGGGCGTGGCGTCGAGCGGGCTGTCGCCCTGCCTTCCGGGCGGGACGACTGACCTCGGGCGACCGGGGCGGTCCTCGGCTACCCGGATCCGCTCACCGGCGGCAACGGCCCCGCCGAGACGTCGAAGGCGTGCGTCACCACCGGCGCCGTCCCGGGGCTCAGCAGTGCCCGGGCCGCCTCCTCGTCCCGGCGGTCGGCGGCGGTCAGCCGGCCGCCGTGCTGGGCCAGGTGCTCCGCCCAGGAGGAGACCAGGTAGGTCTCGACGAACCGCCCCGGTTCGCCGCCGTCCTGGTAGAGGCCCCAGCTGAGGGCACCGGTGCGGCGGCGCGAGGCGGCGACCCGGCGCATCCGCCCGGTGAAGCCGGCGCGGTGCTCCGGCTGCACCCGGTACTCGACGGTGACCAGTACGGGCCCGTCCGCGCGACCCGGCTCGACCGCCAGCGGGGGCTGCGGCCAGTGGCCGGACGGCGTCGGGTCGACCCCGTCGCCGTCGTACAGCGGCAGTCGGCGGGCACCCAGCGCCCCCGCGAGCAGCACCGCGCCGGCGGTCAGCAGCGCGGCGCCCGGTCCGTGACGCTCGGCCAGCACGCCCCACAGCGGGGCCGCCAGTGCCTGGCCGCCCTGGAAGACCAGCAGTTGCACGGCCAGGCCACGGGCCCGCACCCAGCCGGGCAGCCGGGTCTGGACCGCCGCGTTGAGGGTGGAGAGCACCCCGATCCAGGCCACCCCGGCCGGCAGCAGGGCGAGGCCGACCAGCCAGGGCTGACGGACGGTCGCCAGCACCGCCAGCACCCCGGCGAGCGCCACCGTCCCCGCCACCAGGGTGCCGTTGGCGCCGAGCCGGCGCCGCAGCAGCGGCAGCGCGAACGCCCCGCCCACCGCGCCGACGCCGACCGCCCCGAGCAGCACGCCGTAGCCGCCCGGGCCCAGGCCCAGCGACCGGCGCGCGACCAGCGGCAGCAGCGCCCAGAGCGCGCCCGCGCCGGGCACGAACAGCGCGGTGCGCAGCAGCACCCGTCGCACCCCCGGCGCGTGCCGGACGTAGCGGCGACCCGCCTGCACGGCCGCCAGCAGCCCTTCGTCCCCGCCGGTCGGCGCGTCCTGCGACGCGGGCCGGTGCCAGCGCAGCAGCACCACCAGGACGCCGAGGTAGGAGGCGGCGTTGAAGGCGAACACCCAGCCCGCGCCGGCCGCCGCGACCACCGCGCCGCCGACCGCCGGGCCGACCGCCCGTGCCAGGTTCATGTTGACGGCGCCGAGCGCCGCCGCCTGGCCCAGTTGCCCGCGCTCGACCAGCTCCGGCTGGACGGCCTGCCAGGCCGGGCCCATGACGGCGGTGCCGCAGCCGAGCAGGAAGGTGAGGCCGAGCAGCGGTCCGGGGGTCAGCGCGCCGGCGAAGGCGAGCACCGCGAGGACGGCGGTGACGGCGAGCATCGCGACCTGCGCGGCGACGAGCACCGAGCGCCGGTCGCGGCGGTCGGCCAGCACACCGGAGGGCAGCGCCAGCAGGACCATCGGCAGGCTCGCGGCGGTCTGCACCAGGGCCAGCAGGGCGGCGTCGTGGCCGACCAGCAGCCACTGGGCGCCGACGGTCTGCATCCAGCTGCCGACGTTGGAGACGAGTTGGGCGATCCACAGGGCGCGGAAGACCCGGGACGCGAGCGGGGCCCACGCCGAGTCGTCCGCCGGGCGCCGGGCGGGGGTGGTCGAGGTGCTCATACGGGTCCGTTGCGGGTGGGGGTCGGGGGGTTCGGGACGGACCGTAGGACGGTCCGGGCGGGCGGTTGTGCCCGTCGGCGCACGGGCGGTGCCCCGGGAGTGCACACCGCGGGAATCCGGCGGCGGCGGGCCGGGCCCGAACCGCCGACCGGAGCGTCGCCTGATGGGATTTTCAGCCCCCTGGCCACCACCGCCCGGGCCCCGGGTAGGGTGGTGCCTCGTGGCCAGCCGTAAAACGTCGATCTTGGAAGCAGCCGCGCGGGTGATCGCGCGGCGCGGGGTGCGCGGGCTGCGGGTGGAGGAGCTCGCGAGCGAGGCGGGCGTGTCCACCGCGCTGATCTACTACCACTTCAAGGACCGCACCGGGGTCCTCCGGCAGACGCTGGAGTTCATCAGCGACCGGGCCGAGCGCTACACCACCGACCGCGACGCCGGCGCGCCGCCGGCCACGCCGCGCGAGGAGCTGGAGCAGACGCTGCTGCTGGAGCTCCAGGACACCGCCGTGGTGCGGGAGAACAGCACCGCCTGGGGCGAGCTGCGGGCGAGCGCGGTGTTCGACGAGACGCTGCGCGAGGACCTGGCGCGGGCCACCCGGGTCTGGGTGCAGGAGGTCGCCGAGCTGCTGGGCGGCGTCCGGCCGATGTCCCCGGCGGTGGCGCTGGCCGGGGCCGCGGAGCGGCTGACCGCCTTGCTGGAGGGGCTCAGCACGCGCTGGCTCAGCGGCAGCCTGCCCCTGGCGCACGCCCGGACGCTGATGACCGAGGCCATCGACGCCGAGGTCGCCCGGCTCGGGGCCTGACCCCCGGGAAACCGCCGGGGCTCACGAGAACCGCCGCATTTCGTCACACTGAGAAGTCGTTCACTAACAAGGAGTACAGAACATGCTGTTATTTGACTGATTTTTCAGTCAGTGTGAGCCTGGAGGAGCAACGGGGCGCCTTCCCCGCCCCTCTGCCCCGCACCGCCGCACGTCTGGAGACCCCCATGAGCCGCTACCGCGACGACCGACCCACCGAGCCCTTCCCCCGGGTGCCCGCGGACGACGTCCCGCACGCGCGGACCTGGATGTCCTGGCCCTCCCGCATCGGCGTGTGGGGGCTGCGACTGGGCGGGGTCCAGCGGGACATCGCGCTGATCGCCCGGACGATCGCCGAGTTCGAGCCGGTGGTGATGTGCGCCCCCGACAACTGGACGGCGGGCAAGGTCAGGGCGCAGTGCGGTTCCGGCGTCGAGGTGACCACCGCGATCCCCACCGACGACCTGTGGATGCGCGACATCGCCCCGGTGTTCCGCCGGGACGGCTACGGCGGCCTGGAGGCCGTCGTCCTCAACTTCAACGGCTGGGGCGACAAGCAGGTGCACCACGACGACGCCCGGGTCGCCGAGCGGCTCGCCGCCCACCGGGGGCTGCGGCACTCCTTCGCGGACTTCGTCGGCGAGGGCGGCGCGATCGAGACCGACGGCGACGGCACCGTGATGGCCACCGAGAGCAGTCTGGTGAACAAGAACCGCAACCGCGGCATGAGCCGGGACGAGATCGAGGACGCCGTCCTGGAGGCCTACGGCGCGGACACCATGATCTGGCTGCCCGGCATCAAGGGCCAGGACATCACCGACGACCACGTCGACGTCACCTCCCGCTTCGTGCGCCCCGGCGTGGTGATGGTCCAGCTGCCGCCGGCCGACCGCAACGACGTCTGGGCCCGGGACGCCCGTGAGCAGTTCGCACTGCTGTCCGCCGCCACCGACGCCCGGGGCCGCCGTCTTCAGGTCATCCCCGTGCACGGCCCGGACAGCGTGCGCTCCCGCAGCTCGAAGTTCGTCGACTCCTACCTCAACTTCCACCTCGTCAACGGCGGCGTCATCACCACCCAGTTCGGCGACGCCCACAAGGACGCCGCCGCCCGGGAGGCGCTCGCCGCGGCCTTCCCCGGCCGCGAGGTGGTGCAGATCGATGTCGACCGCCTGATGGCCGGGGGCGGCGGCATCCACTGCTCGACCATGCACGAGCCGCTGCCGTAGCCGCCACCGACCCGACCCGCACCACCCACCCTCAGCCGGAGCACCCCGATGACCAACGCCCTGCCCCGCCGTACCCTGATCCGCTCCCTCGCCGGTGCCGGCGCCGCTGTCGGCGCCCTGCACTTCGGCCTCACCGCCTGCGCCCCGACCGGCACCGGGGACACCGACACCACCGTGCCGCCGCCCCCGCAGCCCGGCGCGACCCCCGACGGCGCACCGACCGGCAGCCCGAGCGCAGCCCCGACCGGAGTCCCGGGCGCGCGCCGGTTCGGCGCCGAGTGGGAGAAGCACGTGCGCACGGTGATGTCCTGGCCCGCGTCCGCGTCGGTCTGGGGCGAGGACCTTCCCGCCGTCCGCCGGGACGTGGCCGGCCTGGCCCGGGCCGTCGCCGCGCGCGAGCCGGTCGTACTGATGGCCCGCCCCGAGCACCAGGACGCCGCCCGGAAGGCCTGCGGCGCGGCCGTCGAAGTGGTCCCGATAGCCGTCGACGACCTGTGGGCCCGGGACACCGTGCCGGTGTTCGTCGAGGAGGGCGGCAGGGTCAAGGGCGTCGACTTCAACTTCAACGGCTGGGGCGGCAAGCAGCAGCACGGCAACGACGCCGGGGTCTCACGGGCGGTGCTGGCCATGTACGGCGTCGAGCGGATCCCGACCCGGCTGGTCGCCGAGGGCGGTTCCTTCGAGAGCGACGGCCAGGGAACGCTCCTCGTCACCGAGAGCTCCGTCGTCAACGACAACCGCAACCCGGGCATGAACCGGGACCAGGTCGAGGCCGAGCTGAGGGCGGCCCTCGGCGTGAGCAAGGTGATCTGGCTGGCGGGCGTCAAGGGCGAGGACATCACCGACGCGCACGTCGACTGCCTGGCCCGGTTCGCCGCCCCGGGCGTCGTCCTGCTCGACCAGGCCTTCCCCGGCACGCCGCCGGACGTCTGGTCCCGCTCGGCCGACCAGGCCCGCGCCGTACTGGCGGGCGCCACCGACGCGACGGGCCGGAAGCTGCAGGTCGTCGAGCTCCAGCAGCCGGACCCGGACCGGATCACCGGACACGGCGACGCCTTCGTCTCCTCCTACCTGAACTTCTACATCGGCAGCAAGGGCGTCTACCTTCCGAAGTTCGGGGACGCCAGGGCCGACGACCGGGCGCAGCAGGTCATGAAGCAGTACTTCCCGGACCGGGAGGTCGTCCCCGTCAGGATCGACGCGATCGCGGGCGGTGGCGGCGGCATCCACTGCGCCACCCACGACATCCCCGCCCTCGGCTGACGGCGCCACGGGCGGGCGGGTGACGTGCGGGCGAGGGGCCGTTCCGCACGTCACCCTCCTCCGCCCGCCGCGCGCTCCCGTCCCCACCTCGGCGGGCCGGTCACGTCCCGGTGGCCGGCTGCTGCTGGGTGGCGCAGTGGATGCCCCCGCCGCCCGAGGCGATGTGGTTGATGTCGACCTGGACGACCCTGCGGCCGGGGTGGAGCCCGCCGATGATGCCGGCCGCGTCCTCGTCGGCCGCCGGGTCCCCGAAGCGCGGGACGATGACACCGCCGTTGCAGACGTAGTAGTTGATGTACGTGCCGAGGAAGTCCTTGCCCGCGCCCTCGATCAGATCGAGGTCGGGCTCGGGGAGGTCGACCACCTTCAGTGCGCGCCCCCTGGCGTCGGTCGCGGACGCGAGGACCTGGAGGGCCTGCCCGGTGGCCGTGGTCCAGACGTCCGGCGGGGTGCCGGGCGCGGGACGGTGCACGACGACGGTGCCCGGCTCGGCGAAGCGGGCGAGGGCGTCGATGTGGCAGTCGGTGATGTCCTGCCCGGCGACGCCCTTGAACCAGATCACCTTCTCGACGCCGAGCAGATCCCTGAAGGCCTCCTCGATCCGTTCGCGCGGCACCCCTGGGTTGCGGTTGTCGTTGACCCAGGAGCTCTCGGTGGCCATCAGCGTGCCCTCGCCGTCCACCTCGATGCCGCCGCCCTCACCGGTGACCGGCGCCTGGATCCGGGTGATGCCGTAGTGGGCGAGCAGGTTGCGGGCGACCTGGCTGTCGGCGGCGTGGGTCTGCTTGCCGCCCCAGCCGTTGAAGTTGAAGTCGATCCCGGCGAGCCCCTGCGGGCCGGTGACGAAGGTCGGGCCGGTGTCCCGGGCCCACAGGTCGTCGACCATCAGCTCGATCACCTCGACCGAGGAGCCGCAGGCCTGGCGCGCCTGGTCGGCCTGGTCGGGGCGGGCCAGCAGGACGACCGGCTCGAAGCCGGCGACGGCTCGTGCCAGGCCCGCGATGTCCTGGCGGACCCCGGGCAACTGGTCGCCCCACACCTCCTCCAGGGCCGGCCAGGCCATGAAGGTGCGGGTGTGCGGGCGGGATTCCGCGGGCATCGTGCGGCGGGCTGCGGCCGTGGCGCCCGACGGGTCGGTGGCCGGGGCCGTACCGGTCGGACCGGTCGGACCGGTCGTACCGGGGGACCCGTCGTCGCCACCGGCGGAGGAGCAGCCCTCGGTCAGGGCCAGTGCGGCGAGCGCGGCACCGGAGCGCAGGAGCGTACGGCGGGACGGCCGGGGGTGAGCCATGGGGCCTCGTTCCGAGGGGTGCGGGGACGGGTCAGGAGGACCGACCCGCACGCTACTGAAGGAAGCGTCAGGAACCGCGTCACCGGATACCCGCCAACGGGGTGAACCACCGACGGGGCCGGCCTCGTGCCGATCGGCGGCGGGTGCGTCACCGGCATCACCGACCGCGAACGCGCGATCCCCGCCTGCGCATCCGGCCCGGTCGGCAGCGGCGGGCGGAGCACACCGAGGGGTTGTCACACCCCGTTGGTAGCGTGATCGCCATGACAGAGTTGGAAGAGCTGGTCCTGACGCCCGACGAGCGCGCCCGGGGGGTCGGGGTCGACCGTGTGGTGTTCACGATGGACTGGAGCGGCGAGGACCGCCCCGGCCAACTGGCCGAGTTCGTGGCCGGCCGCGTCCGGGCCTTCGGCATCGAGCCGGCGGACGTCGACACCACCGCCGTCCGGCACGCCGCCGAGGCCGACCCGACGCTGCGCCGGGGCGACCTCCCGGCCCGCCAACTCGACCACCTCTCCGGCGTCCTGGCCGGCCTCGGCTGCACCCTCGCGCTGTGGGACACCGGCACCGACAGCTACGAGATCCTGGTCGCCCGGACCGCCGAGCTCGATCCCAGCGAACTGACCCACGAGGACCTCCCGGTGCGCGCCTGGGGCTCGGAACCGGAGTCGACCCTGGTCAGCCTCACCTGCCCCGGCTGCTCCCGGATGCTGGTCTGGGAACTCCCGCCCGCCGAGACCCTCGCCGACGAACACTGCGACTGCGGCACTCCCCTGTTCGACGCCACCGGCAACCCGGTGCCCGGCGTCACCCTCGACGGCTGAGCGGGCCGCGGGCCTCCGCTTGTCGGCCCGCACTGCCCGCGTCCTGCGTCTTGCTGCCGGTCCTGCCGACTGCCTACCTTGTCGTCACCCGCTCGTCACTTTCTCCACGGGGTGTCACAGCCAGTCGATGAGGAGCCGACATGACCAGCAATGCCGACCCCGGGCCTTCCCACGAGGAACTCGTCGAGGCCCGTCGTGCCAGCGGTGTCGCCATGTTCAACGACAACAGGATGAAGCTGGGGGTCTTCGGCGCGAACTGCAGCCACGGGCTGATGGCGACGCACGCCGAGACGTCCTACGAGCTGAGCTGGAAGCACACCCGGCAGATCGCCCGACTCGCCGACCGGCTCGGCTTCGAGGCGATGCTCCCGGTCGCCAGGTATCGCGGCATGGGCGGCGGGACCAACTTCAACGGTGAGAACTTCGAGACCCACACCTGGGCCGCCGGGCTGGCCCAGGCGACGGAGAACATCATGGTGTTCTCCACCACCCACGTCCCGACGAAGCACCCCATCGTCGCGGCGAAGGAGTCGGTCACCGTCGACCACATCTCCGACGGCCGCTTCGGTCTCAACATGACCATGGGCTGGCACAAGGCCGAGATGGAGATGTTCGGCGGCACACAGCGCGAGCACGACGCCCGCTACCGCTACGGCACCGAGTGGATCACCATCGCCAAGCGGATGTGGACGGAGAACGAGGGTTTCACCTTCGCCGGCGAGTTCTTCGAGGTCAAGGACGCCCGGTCCGACCCCAAGCCGATCCAGAAGCCGTACCCGGTGCTGGTGAACGCGGGCAACTCGCCGGCCGGGCTGGAGTTCTGCGCCCGCGAGTGCGACTTCAACTTCATCGCCTTCGCCGATCCGGCGGAGGCCGCGCAGACGGCGGCCCGGGTCCGTTCCATCGCCCGCACGCACCAGCGGGACCTCGGCATCCTCGGTTACGGCAACGTCATCTCCCGCGACACCGAGAAGGAGACCAAGCAGGTCCTCGACCACATCCTCGCCAAGGGCGACTGGGAGGTGGCGCGGATGGTCTCGGGCGGCCTCAGCTCCGAGAGCGGCTCCTTCGACAGCATCAATGCCATGCAGGAACGGTTCATCCTCGGCTACGGAGGCTACCCGTTGATCGGCACGCCGGAGCAGGTGGTCGAGCGGCTGGTCGGCCTGTCGGAGGCCGGTGTCGACGGCATGATGATCGGCTTCCTCGACTACGTCGAGGAGCTCGGGTACTTCGGCGAGCGGATCCTGCCCCTCATGAAGGAGGCAGGCCTGCGGGCCTGAGAACGGACCTGGTGGGACCCCCGTTCCCGCGGAGCGGGCGCGCCGTCGGCCGGGGATCCTCCGCCGGCGGACCGAGCAGACCGACCGCAGTGGTCTCGGACGTACTTTGTCCGGATTGCGAAACACGGTGGTGTTCGCCGCTCAAGTGTGGTTGCCTGGGCCCATGATCATGCTCGTGACCCGCCGCCACGTGGACTACACGCGTGTCACGACCATGAGTTGTCCCACCGCCCGCTGACGCGGCGTCGTGATGATCCCCGCGCCGTAGCGCGATCCGCGTACCCGCTCCACCCGGAGCACCCGTACGCCCGTTCCCCCGCACCCGCCGCACACATCGGCGCCAGCCCGGCCCGCCGGGCTCCACACGTGTACGAGGAGAAGCATGAGCCAGCCGACCGACGCCGTCACCGCCGACCGCACGCCCGACGGCGGACCCGCCGGATCCACCGCCCCGGCCTGGTCCTTCGAGACCCAGCAGCTGCACGCCGGCGCCGTGCCCGACCCCACGACCGGGGCCCGGGCCGTCCCGATCTACCAGACCACCGCGTTCGTCTTCCGTGACACCCAGCACGCGGCCGACCTCTTCTCGCTCGCCGAGGCCGGGAACATCTACACCCGCATCCACAACCCCACCCAGGACGTCTTCGAGCAGCGGATCGCCGCCCTGGAAGGAGGGGTCGCCGCCGTGGCGGTCGCCTCCGGCCAGGCCGCCGAGACCCTCGCCATCCTCAACGTCGCGAGCGCCGGCGACCACATCGTCTCCAGCGCCTCCCTCTACGGCGGCACGTACAACCTCTTCCGCCACACCCTGCCGAAGTTCGGGATCGAGGTGTCCTTCGTCGAGGACCCGGACGACCTCGACGCCTGGCGGGCCGCCATCCGGCCCGGGACGAAGGCCCTGTTCGCGGAGAGCCTCGGCAACCCGCGTGGCAACGTCCTCGACATCCGCGCCGTCGCCGACGTCGCCCACGAGGCCGGGATCCCGCTGATCGTCGACAACACCATCCCCACCCCCTACCTGCTGCGCCCCATCGAGCACGGGGCCGACGTCGTCGTCCACTCGGCGACCAAGTTCCTCGGCGGCCACGGCACCACCCTCGGAGGTGTCGTCGTCGACGCCGGGACCTTCGACTTCGGCGCCCACGCCGAGCGCTTCCCCGACTTCAACGAGCCGGACCCCAGCTACCACGGCCTGCGCTACTGGCCCGCCCTCGGACCCGGCGCGTACGCCGTCAAGCTGCGCGTCCAGCTGCTGCGCGACCTCGGGCCGGCCATCGCGCCGCACTCCGCCTTCCTGCTGCTGCAGGGCGTGGAGACGCTGAGCCTGCGCATGGAGCGCCACTCGTCCAACGCGCAGGCGCTCGCCGAGTGGCTGGAGCAGCGCGACGAGGTCTCCGCCGTCCACTACGCCGGGCTGCCCTCCAACCGCTGGTACGAGGCCGGGAGCCGCTACCTGCCGCGCGGCGCCGGGGCCGTGTTCTGCTTCGAGCTGCGCGGCGGCGTCGAGGCGGGCAAGCGGTTCGTGGACGCCGTCGAGCTCTTCAGCCACCTCGCCAACATCGGCGACGTGCGCAGCCTCATCATCCACCCGGCCTCCACCACGCACAGCCAGCTCGACGAGGAGCAGCTCGCCCTCACCGGCACCTCCCCGGGCCTGGTGCGGCTGTCGGTCGGCATCGAGAACCTGGAGGACCTCAAGGCGGACCTCGAAGCGGGTTTCCGCGCCGCGAAGGAAGCGTCCTGAACACCGCCGACGGGGCCGCCCCCCAGGCGGCACCCCCTCCCGCCACCGGTGCGTGGCGGGAGGGGGACCCGCCCGGGCGCCGCCACTGGTACGACCGCGCCGAGCCCCTGCCGCTGGAGGCGGGCGGTCAACTCCCCGGCGTGCGGCTGGCGTACGAGACCTGGGGGCGGCTCGCGCCCGACCGCTCCAACGCGGTCCTCGTCCTGCACGCGCTCACCGGCGACAGCCACGTCGCCGGGCCGGCCGGGCCCGGTCACCCGACCGCCGGCTGGTGGGACGCGCTGGTCGGGCCGGGCCGCGCCCTCGACACCGACCGCTGGTTCGTGGTGGCACCCAACGTCCTGGGCGGCTGCCAGGGCAGCACCGGCCCGGCGTCGCTGCGCCCCGACGGGCGGCACTGGGGCGGGTCCTTCCCGCGCCTGACCCCGCGCGACCAGGTGCTGGCCGAGGCCGGGCTCGCCGACGCGCTGGGCATCGAGCGCTGGGCACTGGTGGTCGGCGGCTCGATGGGCGGGATGCGCGCGCTGGAGTGGGCCGTCTCCCGGCCGGAGCGGGTCGCCTCGCTGTTCCTGCTCGCCTCCACGGCGGTGGCGAGCGCGGACCAGATCGCCTGGACGAGCGCCCAGCTCCACGCGATCCGCGCCGACCCGCACTGGCACGGCGGCGACTACCACGACGCCGCAGCCGGGCAGGGCCCGCACGCCGGTCTCGGCGTCGCCCGGCGCATCGCCCACATCACCTACCGCGGTGCCGAGGAGCTCGACGTCCGCTTCGGCAACCGCGCCCAGGACGGTGAGGACCCCCGGGCGGGCGGCCGCCACCAGGTCGAGTCCTACCTGGACCACCACGCCGCCAAGCTGGTCCGGCGCTTCGACGCGGCCAGCTACGCAGTGCTGGCCGAGTCGATGAACGCCCACGACACGGGCCGGGGCCGCGGCGGCACGCGCGCCGCCCTGGCGCGGGTGACCGCCCGGACCCTGGTGGCGGGGGTCGACACCGACCGCCTCTACCCGCTCGCCCAGCAGGAGGAGCTCGCCGCCGGCATCCCCTCCGCCGACCGGGTCCGGGTGATCTCCTCGCCGTACGGCCACGACGGGTTCCTCATCGAGACGGCGCAGGTCGCGGCGCTGCTACGGGAGCTCGTGGACGACGTGCGGGAGCCGTCGGCCACCGCCCCCGCCGGGTGAGGACCCCGGCGCGGGCCGGGCCCCGTCCCCGGGCCTCCCGCCGTACCCCGACGGACGTGATGTACCCGAACGGGCCCCGCCCAGCGGCCGTTCCTCCGGCGTGACGTCCCCGAGGACGGAGCCGACGACGCGCTCGCCCTCCCCGGAGGAGGCGGCGGTTCGGAGAGCGGTGCCGGAGGTCGCGTTCCGGCTCCGGCCGCGGGTGGCACTGCCTCCGGCCCCACCGCGCCGGGCCGTTGGAGCCTCCACCGGCCCGTCCCCGCCGATGAGGTCATGAGGTCCACGACGTGACCGGGAGGGCGATTGCCGGTGGTCTACCGCGCGCTGTCCGGCGGGACGACGAGGACCGCCCCGGGTCCGGCCGAGCGGGCGGCTTCGGCCTCGGTCGCCGCTACGCGCAGGGTGACGACGTTGCCCAGGTGCCGGGAGAGCCGCGCGGCCATGCGCTGCGCCTGCTCGCTCCAGTCGTCGGGGGCCGCGGAGGGCGGGACGACGACCAGTTCCAGCACGTCGGCCGGGTGGGTGGCGGTGCCGTCCACGACGGGACCGGCGACGGCGAGCCGGGCGGGGGCGGGGGTGAGGTCCGCGGCGGCGCGTTCGCGGACCTCCTCCACCACGTGCGGGCGCAGGTCGGCCAAGCCGTCCAGGGCCTTCCACACGACGTGCCCCGCGACCGGCCGCACGTCCTCCCCGCGCCCGCGCGGCTCGATCAGGCCCAGGAGGCCGAGGCGGAAGAGCGTGGCCTCCAGCTGGGTGGCGGCCACGGACGCGGCACGGGCCAGGTCCGCGGGCGACAGCGGTGCCCCGGCGTGCGCCGCCCGGTGGGCGGTCAGCGCTGTGACGATACGGCCGGAGGCGCCGGGGAACAGTGCCGGGATCGGTGTACCGAAGTTCACTTCCCCGCCTCCTGCGGCTGTGCGGGCAGGGTGTCCATGAAGGAGCTGACGGAGAAGACGGCGTTCCCGGGACCGGCCGGGCCGTATCCGGGCGGCGAGCTCAGTCCGAACTCCTGCATCGTCGCCCGGTAGGCTTCGAGGAGCCGGACGTGGTACTCCAGCGGCGCCCCGTGCGGGTTGGCCTTGCCCAGGGGGGTGGTGGGCTCCGGGCACCAGGTGGTGAAGCGCGGGGTGATGCCGTGCGACATGAAGAACCGCAGGCCCTCGACGGTGGAGTCGACGGCCTCGCCGACACCGGTGAAGCCGAAGGGCTCGGCCATCTCGACCCCCGCGACGAAGTTCGGGATCACGTTGCGCGGCCCGAAGACCTCGGCGGAGTCCAGGATTCGCCGGTGCCATTCGTCGCGGCCGACGTGCCGTTCCTTGCCGGGGCAGTACAGCTCGAACAGACGCCGGTCCCACACCTCGTAGTTGGGGTGGTAGATCCGTATCCCGTGGCGGTGGAAGCGCCGCACGGCGTCCACGGGCAGCGCCTGGGCCACGACCTTGCCGATCCAGCGGCCGGGGAACCGCTCCTCGATCGCCTCGGCGTACTGCCCGTAGAAGTCGGCTTCGTCCAGTCCCCCGACCCGTGAGGTGATCGCGCCGCCGGTCAGCGTGTAGGCGGTCGACGTGCCGGCGGTGTCGTACCGGTCGATGATCTCCAGCGCCTCCAGCACCTCCTCGACGGGCTTGACACCAGTGTAGGGACGGCCCGCGGCCTTGTGCTGGTGCCAGTTGTGGTTGATGTCGCAGTACTGGCACTCCTGCTTGGCGCCGAAGTACTGGCAGACCCGGAACACCGTCAGATAGATCAGATAGCCCCACTGGATGGTCGGGGCGACCTCCATCACCGACTTCCCGCCGGCCAGGGTGTGCCGGTAGTAGTCCGGCATCGGCGGCAGGCCGACATCGGCGATCCGCTCCCCGTCCAGGTACAGGCCCAGCCTCCCCTCGGGGTCGGGGGCCACCCGGTAGGGCGAGGCGGGGTTCACCCGCACCGACACCACCGTGCGGCGCAGTTCGTAGGGCCCACCGGTCAGCACGAGTTCCTCCGGCGGGCGGCGCAGTGCGGCCTGGCCCAGCTCGGGCAGGGTGCCGTGGTCGAAGGAGAAGATGAAGTACGACTTCGGTTTGACGTCCCCGTCGTGGTTGTCGCTCAGTGCGGCGGGGTCGAAGGCGATGCCGCCGCGCAGCAGGTCCTCCTTGATCACCGCTTCCCGGGGCAGGTCCGGGAAGCGGTCCATGAGGCCTTCGACCAGGGCGGCGCGGCTGGGCATGGGTGGAACTCTCTTTCGCTACGCGGGGTTTGCCTCGGCCTCGGTCCGGGGTGGGGGTGTCGGGAACGGGACCGGGAACGGGGGCGTCGGCGGCGAGGCGGCTGTCCGCCCGGCGTCGGTCATGATCGCCACGCTAGTCGTGGGGGCCCCCTTCCGGATCGGTCCTCGGTCCTACCCGGCCTCGGAAGAAGGATCTAGGCCGCTCCCTCCCGAGGCCGTTCCCCTCCCGAGGCCGACCGGAGCCGAGCGACGGGCGGGGTGCCGCGGGATCAGCCGCTCGCACCTCGGAGTCCGGCTGCGGCGGCCGGGGGTTGTGGTGTCGGCGAGTTCAGGGTGCGATGGAGGCCATGACCCTCTTGGACGGCCCTCTGACAGTTGCCCGCGGAACCCTGCCCGACGGCGGATCGTGGCAGACGGCGCAGGCCGGCCGGTGCCGCGGGTACCGGCTGCACCTGCGTGGGGGACGGCGGCGCCTGGAGGTGCCGACGGACGTGGTGACCGTGGTCATCGGGCTCTCCGAGCCGCTGCGGCTCACCGATGCGATCGACGACCGGGCCGTGCTCCGCGCCGTCTCCCCGGTCGGCGGGCTGCGGCGCACGGCCACCGTCGCGGAGCACCAGGGCCGGCTGGAGGGGGTGTCCGTCTCGCTGCACCCGGCTGACGCGCACCGGCTCTTCGGCCCGGTCCTCGGTGAGGCGGAGCACAGCTGGGCGGACCTGCCCGACCTCCTCGGCCGCCCCGCGCGGCGGCTGGCCGAGCGGCTCGCCGAGCAGACCGACTGGGCCCGGCGGTTCCGTCTCCTCGGCGACTTCCTGACCGTGCGCATCGACCAGGGGCCGCGGTGGCCCGCCGAGGTCTCCTGGGCCTTCGCCGAGCTGCGCCGCACCGGCGGCACCGCTCCGGTCCGCGACCTCGTCCAGGGCACCGGATGGAGCCGGCGCCGACTGGAGACGAGGTTCCGCGAAGCCGTCGGACTCGCGCCCAAGCAGGCCGCGCAGGTCGTCCGGCTCCAACGGGCGCTGTCCCACCACCAGAGCGGCGCCGGCGGCTTCGCGGAGACCGCGGCCGTCAGCGGCTTCTACGACCAGGCGCACCTGAGCAACACCTTCCGGGCGACGACGGGCTGCTCCCCCGCCGAGTTCTTCGGCCACCGCGCATCCGCCGAACCGGCCGCCGAGCCCGCCGACCGGGTACCCAACCTCGTGACCAGCGCCGTTCTCCCGCAGTCGGGTTGACGCAAGCGGCGGTGCGTATTCCTACAAGACGGCACGACCGCTGCCGCGCGAAGCTCGTCCGGAGGCGGCCGAACGCTCCAGTCATCCGCAGGGGAGGTGACAGGACGTTCCCCACGGCCGCCGACAGAGATCCCTCACGAACCGGGAGACCCATCATGCGCAGGACCGGAAAGCTCGCCCTCGCCACCGTGCTGACGGGGGCCGCGCTGCTCGCCGCCGCCGGCCCCGCCGCCGCGTCGGCCACCTCCGTCACCGGCGCCTACGCCTACTACGACCCGAGCCGCAACAACTTCGGTCTGCAGGACAGCAAGGCCGACGGCAACAGCGTCTTCATCGAGTACTGGATCGGCGGCGTCAAGCAGAGCCGCATCGTCAACTACAACGGCAACGGCTCGTGGCGCGACTACGTCGTCACCACCGGCGAGGGCAAGTCGCTCGAATGGAAGGTCTGTGTGGACATCTCCCTCGCCCCCGACCGATGCTCCGGCATCGTCTACGACGTCGTCTGACCGGCTGCCGGGGCCTGAAGGAAGCGCTGGAGGCCGCCACCCGCGGGTGGCGGCCGTCCGCATGGGCCCGGGCACGGGGGCATCGGCCGATGCCGTCGCACGACGGCTCCCTCGGCGACCCTGCGGGAGGGGCGCGTGCTCCCGCGCCGGGCGGGTCAGCAGGTGGGGACGCCGGGCAGCTGGTTGCCGGGCGACTGGAGGTAGATGTTCGTCACGTAGCCGCCGTACTGCGGCAGGTACGCCCACCAGTCGTTGACGTAGGGCGGGATGGAGACCGTCTCGCCCTGCTCCTGGCACTTCACCAGCACTTCGACGCCGCCGGGCAGCAGGGTCTTCTCCGGCTGGCCGGTGCCGGGCTGCGGACGCACCCTGACGTTCTCGCCCCAGGTCCCGAACCAGCTGCCGGCCGGCTGGACGGCGCCGGGGACGTTCAGCGAGCGGGTGAGGCGCCCGAGGTCGGTGTAGGCCTTGCCGTAGGCGGTGCCCACGGGGTGCGAGGTGTAGACGGCGACGATACTCCGGTCGCCGGTGCCGACGGTGCCCGTGCTGTGCAGGACCGGCCGGGTGAGGTCGACCGCGAGCGTGCCGCCGGCGCCCGCGGCTCCCTCGCCGTCCGGCGTTGCGGCGGCTGCGGCCGTCGGCGGGTGGGGCGGCTGCGGCGAGCACCCGCCCGAGGAGAAGCCCGCCCAGCCCTGCTTGACCGCCCACGGCTGCTCGAACGACCCGGCGATCCCGAAGTGCTGGTCGAAGCCGTCCGTGCCGCAGCGGGTCGAGGCGTGCAGGTTCCCGAGCACGTAGTCGCGCACCGCCGCCGGGGCCTGCTCCAGGAGGTAGCGGTAGATCCGCACGGTGTCGGCGGCCGTGACCGCCGTGTAGCCCCACATGCCGTCGTCGGCCGGGCGGGCGGTGTTCGTCAGCGCGAGCCGGGCGACCATCCGGTCGACGATCGCGCCGCTGCCGTTGTTCGCCCAGTAGTGGCTGGCCGCCCCGTCGTCGCTGCTGCGCAGCATGGCGTCCAGCCGGACGCGGTCGGCGGACGGGATGTCGTAGCCGGGCCCCCGGTTCCACAGGTAGTCGAGGGCGATCAGCAGCTTGACCACCGAGGCGGAGCGGAACTGCGCGGTGGCATTGAGCTGTTCGGTGAAGGTGCCGGTCTGGCGGTCGTAGACGGCGACTCCGGCCGTGACGCCGGGCGGCACCTGGGCGGAGGTGACGGCCTGCGCACGGGCCGGGGGCCCGCCGGTTCGGCCGGTGGCCTCCACGGCCCCGGCCGCCGTCGGCGCCGAGACGGCCGTGAGACAGGCTCCGGCCAGGAGGAGGGCGAAGGTGTTGCGCGCACCGGACCGGCGCGCCCGTGTACGGGACATGAGGGACTCCGCGAACTCGCTGTGGGAACTGCCCTGTCGGTTCCTGCGGCCGCACGCCCGGCCGGCGGTCACCGGCCTGATCTGCGGATTGGTCCAGACATTTCCACAAGCGGGCGGACCTGTCAGCATGTCTGATCAAGGGGGAAAGCTGTTGGTTGACCAATTGACTGCCATGGACAAGTCGATCAATGGCGGGCACCCCGCGCGGTGACACCGGCCTGGCGTACCAGGCCCGGGCGGGCACTCCGGCCCGACCGCACCGAGCAGGAACTCGCCGACCCGCTCGCCGGGGTGGAGCCCACCGGCCGAGCCCGTTGGGCGCGGGTCCGGGCCTCACGGGCGACCGGACCGCCCGCCTCCAGGCCGTGCAGGCGCCGGACCACCCGCACCCGGTCGCGTCCGGGGACCTGCCGCACCGGCCGAGGAGGACCCGAAGTCCTACGCCCGGCTGTCCGGCGGGAGCCGTGAGCGCGCCGAGGAACTCGGGGTACCCCTGGCCCGGCTGACGGCACCCCGCGCAGTCGTCTCCGGGGACACCCGTCCCGGTTCCGGCGCGCCCCGGGACGGACCGGGGGCGGAGCGGTAGGAATGGAGGCGGGGACAGGACCGACGACATGGAGGCCGCACATGCCCACCGACCAGCCGCAGCCCGCTGCCGAGACCCCGCCCGGCGAGGAGCAGCCCGTCGTGGTCACGGAGTTCGCGGCGGGACGGGGACGGCTCGCGGTGCTCGCCGAGCTGGCGGCGCAGCAGGAGCGGATCATCACCTCCGACCGGCGCAGTCTGCTGCTACTGGCCACCCGGTGCGCGGACGGGCCGCTGGGCGCGTGGTTCGCGGGGCTGGCGGAGGGCGAGAGTGCCGCGCTGCGTACGCTGCCCGCGTTGGCGGCGGCCTGCGGGCCGGCCGCCTCCGGCGGGCCGCTGCCGGGCTGCCAGGCCTATCCGGCGTACCTGGCCTGGCTGGCGCTGAACGGGCGGCCGCCCGCCGTGGCGGCGGCGCTGGTGGCCAACTTCACCGCCTGGGGCGGGTACTGCGCGACGCTGGCCGGGGCGTTGCGGCGGTTCCACGGGTTCGGGGACGAGGCGTGCGCGTTCTTCGACTTCTTCGCGCAGCCCGCGACGGCGCTGGAGCGGGCGGCGGCCGAGGCGCTCGGACCGGCGGGGGTCACCGCCGGTCCGGACCTCGGCGCCGCCCGTGAGTACGGCCGGCTGCTGCAGGCCTACGAGCGGCTGTTCTGGAGCACGCTCGCCGAGCTGCCCTGAGCAGCGCCGGCCGGGAACCCGGGCCCTACGCCTGCCAGTGCGGCTTGCCGCTGACCATCCGGCAGGTGATCACCCGGCCGCTCGCCTCGTGGGTGCTCTTGCCGAGGTCGTCGTTGCGGCAGAACTGGCCGGCCTTGTAGCAGTTGCCGGCGTTCGACTTGATCTCGCAGTCGCCGGTGGCGGCCGCGGGCTTGGTCTCGGCGGGTGCCGGGTCGGGGTCCTTCGGCGGCTGGGCGGTGGTGACCTTAGGCTGCGGCTCGGCCTTGGTGGGCGTCGGCTGCGGCTTGGGGGTGTTGGCGGGGGCCGCGGTCTTGGTGGGCTGCGCCTTCGGCGGCGCAGCCGACGGGGCGGCGGGCGGTACGGCGGGCGCGGGCGCGGCGGCGGGCGGCTCCGGTGCCGGCGCCGGGGGCGGCGTCTCGACGGGCGGCGCCACCGGCGGGGTGGTCACCTCCGGCGTGGGGGCAGGCGGCGCCGGCGGCGTGGTCACCGCAGCGACGACGGCGGGCGAGGAGGCCGCGGTGGTCGCGGTGTCACCCGTCGTGGGGTCACACCCGGTCAGCGCGAGGGCGACCGTGAAGACGAGTCCGGCGACGGCGGCCAGGCCGCGACGACCGCCGCGCATCCGTGAAGGCATGAACGTGAACGCTCCGTTCCGTTTGGAAGAGGTTCGCGAGTCAACCAGACCGGCCACACGATCTGTCCATAGTTCAAGCACTTGTAAGCAGATCGAGATCTGGCAATCACGGAGCGTCGATCAGCGGACGAGTTCGATCACCTACCGCCAAATCCGGTCACGCCCGAGCCGTTCGTCAGCCCCTGTCGGCGAAATCACGAGGCAGCTGAAGCCAGCGCCGCACCGAGGCGAGATTCACCTCGACGTCATTGCTCCAGGAGCAGACCTCCAGCCACGAGAGGTAGCCGCCTTGCGCGAACACCAGGACCTCGCCGGGACACTCGCCGGTCTCGGTGAGGAGCTGCACGTCGGCAGCCACGACGGTGCCGGGACCGGTCGGCGCGGGCTCCACCCGGTCGGTGTCGAGTGCGAAGTAGGCGGTGCCGCACCCGCACCTGCAGCGGGACTGCACGCCGAGCCGGGGCACCTGCCGCCGGAGGGCGACGTGAACGGGCTCGTCCGCGCTCAGGACGAGGTCGAGCACGGCGGCCACGTCCTCGGGCAGGCCGTGGGTCATGCCGCAACCGTAGCCGACCAGCGGCTTCGGGCTTCGACCAGGCTCCCGCTACCCCTTGACCGCGACCGCGCCGAGGGGCCGGTACCGCAGTCCCATCCCTTCGTAGAGCCGGATGGCGGCCTGGTTCCAGTCGTCCACCATCAGCGCCACCGTCCCGTGGGTGCTCAGCGCCTCGGCGATGAGGAAACCGCCGACCTGCCGCCCGAGTCCGCGTCGGCGCGCGCCCGGGTGCACGGCGACGCCGGACAGGAACCCGACCGTGGGCGCGCACCAGGCGTGCGCGCCGACCGCCGCCAGCCGGCCGGCGGAGTCCCGTACGCCCGCCCACCGCTCGACGCCGGGTACGCCCGGCTTGGCATAGGAGTCCGGGAAGCTCATGTCGACGAATCGCCCGACCTCCTCCCCCGCGCCCGCCGGAAGCCACACGGCCTCACCGCCCACCGGCGCGGCGTCGCCCGGCGAGCCGTCACCCGGTGCGTCGCACCGGTCCATCCAGCCGAAGCCGCCGATCGCCGTGAGCCCCGGGACCTCCCGGACGACCGCCTCGATCAGCGTCCGGCCACCGAGCGCCCGGTAGGCCGGACCCACCTCGGCCACCACCTGACGCAGCAAGGGGACGGCTGCGTCGGGGGCGCCCCACACGACCGCGCGCTCCCGCGCCAGCAGGTTCACCCCGGCGACGACCACCGCGCGCCGGTCGTCACTCGCCCACGCCCGGCTGCGCCCGTCCAGACCCTGCGCCGCCCAGACGCACAGCGCGTCGCCCCGGCAGCAGGCCCTCAGCTCCTCGGGATCGTCGAGCCGCTTCACGGCGTGACGGGGACGTTGGTCAGGCCGGCCGTCGCCCGGGTGACGGTGTTGGAGGCGTGCACCACGTTGGGCCGGCCCGTGCAGGCCGAGACCGAGGTGATCCTGATCGCGTAGGCGCCGACGCCGCCGAGGTCCGAGGAGTTGCCGCGCCAGGTGTTCCCGCAGCCGTTGGGGAAGGACGGGGTGGTGGCCGGGTGGTGGGTCTCGTAGCCGTTGGCGAAGGTGCCGGGTGCGGCGAACGCGCCCCGGTTGTCCTCGACCAGGTAGCCGCTGCCCTTGACGTCCACCCAGGAGTCGGCGGAGTTCTCGCCGCTGATGCCGCGGCCGTCGAAGGTGTTGCCCCGGATCACGCCGCCCGAGGTGCCCTCCTTCACGTCGATCCCCTCGGCGGTGACGTACGGGCCGATCCGGTTGTTCTCGACCAGCACCCGGTCCGAGCGGTCGGCGCCGCCGCTGTTGCCGTGGCAGCCCCAGTTGGAGTTCGCCGAGCCGAGGTAGACCCCCTCCCCGTAGCCCGGCTGGACCCGGCCCGTGTACTCCACGACCGAGTTGCGCAGCACCCCGTCGGCGGAGGACCGGCGGAAGTGCACGCCCTCCTCCTCCACGTGGTGCACGTACAGGCCGTCGATCACCGCGTGGGGCGAAGCGTCCAGCACCACGCCCTTCTTGGAGTCCTTGACGGTGAACCCGGTGAGGTTCCAGTAGGGCGCGTCGTGGAGCCAGAGCCCGTACCCGGAGTCCCACCCGGAGGTCGGCGCCGGGCAGGACGGCGCGGAGCCGGACGGTCCGTCGTTGACGAGCACGGCGGTGCGCGGGCCGGTGAGCGTGACGGGCTGCGCGGCCGTCCCGGCGCGCTGGGCGGTGAAGGAGCCGTGGTACTCGCCGGGTGCGAGCCGGATCGTCTGTCCGGGCACGGCCGCCGCCAGCGCGGCCTTCAGTTGGGCGGCGGTGGACACGTCCACGTCCGCGGTCCGAGCGGTGGGCGTCGCGAGCGCGGGACCGGCGGCGGGGGCGAGCAGCAGCGCCGCGGCGGTGGCCGCGGTGAGCACGGGACGCGGGGACACATGACCTCCAGAACTCCGGTGCCGCATCAGGCACCGCGCCTCGTCATGTTCGGTGAAATTCAGCCCGGTTGGAAGAAGGCGAGCATCTTCCGGCCGGCGTCCGGGGCGGCCAGCATCTCCTGGATCTGCGCGGACTGCCGGCCCGCGGCGCCGGTGCGTTCGAACATCTCGCGTTCGTACTCCTCGACGGCGGCGCAAGGGTCGTCCCGCCTTCCGGCCAGCGCGAGGCCGAGCAGGGCGCCGTCGAGCAGGGCCATGTTGGCGCCCTGTCCGACCGGCGGCATCAGGTGCGCCGCATCGCCGAGCAGCGTGACGCCCGGCCTCGACGGCCAGGTCAGGCCGACCGGGAGCGTGGTGATCGCCCGCGGCAGGACCGTGTCGTCGCAGGCCCCGATCAGCTCGGCGCACCGCGGGTGCCAGCCGCTGAACAGCTCGGCCAGCCGCGCCCGGGCGGCCGCCGGATCGTCGAACGGGATCCCGCTGGTGGCGAGCCAGTCCTCGGCGGTGTCGTAGAAGCCCAGGTAGACGCGGACCCGGCCGTCGCCGTTCCGCTGCGCCGCCAGGGACCGGCCGTCGCCGAGAACCCAGTAGTTGCCGCGCCCGACCATCGCCGCGAGACCGGGGTGGGTGCGGTCGGCGTCGGGAATCCCCAGCTCGACGACGCTCTGACCGGTGTGCACCGGGCGCGCGTCGGTGAGCAGGGCGCGGACCCGGGAGTTCGCGCCGTCGGCGCCCACCAGCAGGTCGTACGCGGCACTGCTTCCGTCGGCGAAGTGCAGCCGGCCGTCGCCGGCGGACTCGAACTCGTGCCCCCAGCACACCGCATCGGCGGGGAGCGAGTCCAGCAGGAGGTCGCGCAGATCCGCGCGGTCGACCTCCGGCCGTTCGAGCGGGGCGTCGTCGGGCGTGTCCTCCTGGAGCAGCAGGGTGCCGTCCGGTTCGAGCAGCCGCAGGTCCTGGCCCGCGCCACGGGCGATCGCGTGGAACCCGTCGATCAGTCCGGCCGTGCGCAGCGCCCGCTGGCCGGTCCCGGCGTGCACGTCGAGCATGCCGCCCTGGCCGCGCGCCCCGCGCCCGGGTTCGCGCTCGTGGACGACGGCCTCGATGCCGTTCACGTGGAGCACGCGGGCCAGGAGCAGACCGCCCAGACCGGCTCCGACGATGGCGATGGTCATGGCTTCCCCCCGGACGATTCGCTGTATCGATCGATACACTGTATCGCCCAAGCACTGTATCGTGGCGGCATGTTGGTGTGGGAGAGACCGGAACCGCCCGACCGGCCGACGCCGGCCCCGCTGAGCCGGGACCGGATCGTGGGAGCGGCGATCCGGCTGGCCGACGAGGACGGCCTGGAGGCGGTGTCGCTGCGCAAGGTCGCGGCCGTGCTGGGCGTCGGGCCGATGCGGCTGTACGGCTACCTCGCCACCAAGGAGGAGTTGCTCGACCTGATGGTCGACGCGGTCCACGCCGAGATCCGGCCGTCCGGCGACGGCTGGCGGGAGGTGCTGCGCTCCCTCGCCGACGCCACCCGCCGCGCCGCCCACCGCCACGAGTGGTTCGCCGACCTGATCGGTGGACGGCCGCACCTCGGACCGCACACGCTCGCCGGCGGCGAGGCCGTGGCAGCCGGGCTGGACGGCGTCGGCCTGGACCTCGCCGTGCCGGCGATCGCCGCCGTCAACGCCTACGTGGTCGGCGCCGTGCGCCGGGAGATCACCGAGCGCCGCGCCGAGCGGACCACCGGGATGGACAAGGAGCAGTGGCAGGCCGCCTACGGTCCCTACCTGATGCGCACCTTCGCGACCGGCCGGTACCCCGCACTGGCCGCCGTCGTACGCGACGGCCCCCACCCGGACCCCGACGAGGCCTTCCGGACCGGCCTCGACTTCCTCCTCGACGGCATCGAAGCGCGCACCCCGCGCTGACCGGACGAAAGGTGGTGAACCGCCCTGACCGCCGACTGGCAATGGGACGAAACGCTGTTCGAGGGCACCGCCACGTACTACCGGCAGGGCCGACTGCCCTACGCCCCGGGCCTGGTGACCGCACTCGCCGAGGCACTGCACCTCGACGGCCGGGGCCGGCTCCTCGACGTCGGCTGCGGACCCGGCACACTGGCCCTCGAACTGGCGGAGCACTTCGCGGAGGTGGTGGGCGTCGACCCGGATGCCGGGATGATCGCCGAGGCAGAGCGCCGCACCACCGAACTGGAGTCGACCGGTAGGTCCCGGTGGGTCCGAGCACGCGCCGAGCAGCTGCCGGACGACCTCGGCGCGTTCACCGTCACCGTCTTCGGACAGTCCTTCCACTGGATGGACCGCCCGCTGGTGGCAACCGTCATGCGCACCCTGCTGCGTCCGGGCGGAGCACTCGTCCACCTCTCCGACCTCAAGTCGGAGCCCCGCCCCACCGAAGGGCTCCCCCACCCCCCGGTCCCGCAATCCGCCATCGCCGACCTGGTGCGGTCCCGCCTCGGCCCGATCCGCCGCGCCGGCCAGGGCTTCCTCCCCCACGGCACCCCCGGCAACGAGGCGGCGGTCCTCACCGCAGCGGGATTCACCGGCCCCCAACGCCTCGTCGTCCCCGGCGGCCACCCCCTCACCCGGACGACCGACGAGGTCGTCGCCGGCGTCCTCTCCCTCTCCTCTTCCGCACCGCACCTGTTCGGGCCACACCTCGCGGCCTTCGAGACGGACCTCCGGCGCCTCCTGCACGACACCTCGCCCACCGGCCTGTTCGCCGAGCGCCTGCCCAGCACCGAGGTCTTCCTCTGGAGACGGTGAGCCGCCGTCACCCCGTGACGGTCC
Organism: Kitasatospora sp. NPDC057500; assembly: GCF_042802195.1. Classification (NCBI taxonomy): domain Bacteria; kingdom Bacillati; phylum Actinomycetota; class Actinomycetes; order Kitasatosporales; family Streptomycetaceae; genus Kitasatospora; species Kitasatospora sp. NPDC057500. The sequence continues at coordinate 44,455 of NZ_JBHVER010000003.1, forward strand.
GATGGACACGCAAGTGGTGCGCGGTGTCCGGAAGGACGTCCGGCAGCGACCTTCGCTCGACGGCTCGCACCTGGCGCCCTGCCATCCACCCGAGTCGCTCGCGACCACGTGCAACCGTTCGCTGCTCGCAGCTGTCGTACGAGCGTGACAACGACGCCTTCACTGCCCTCACTCGTACTGCGCGGCCGCAATGCCACGGCCCGCTTCGAGAACGGCTCGGACCACGTGCAGTGGGAACAGGACGGACGTAGCGTCCGGATCCCGCTGGAGGCCGTCGAGGAAGTCCGCGGCCTGGACCGCACCGTCGAGGTCATCCTGACCACCGCGCAGGCCGGCCGTCCGGCTGCCACGTACACGTTGCAGGACGCCGGCGCCACCGCCGTGGCCGCCTTCAGTGCCGCCGTCCGGGCGCACCTTCCCGCACGGGCCCTCGACCGGCCACGAGCAGACGGTGAGGACCTGGTCATCACCGTTCCTGCACGGACAAGCCGGCCGACCACGCGGCCCGTACGCGCCACGGCTGCCGCAATCGCCGTCTGCGCAGCGATCGATGTGACCGTGGGCGTACTCGACGGGTGGGGGAACGCGGGCGTACTGCCACCTGCCCAGCTCTTCGCGGCTTTCGGGGTGTTCGTGCTGACGGTCATGGGACGGGGCCTGTACAACGGCCGACGCCTGCCCAGGCACGGCATCACGGTGCTGGCCGAACTCGACCACTACACCCACAACACCAAGGTGTACCGGTACGCGGACCTCAACGGCGACCTCCACTACTACCGGGAAGCCGCCGGAGGAGAGCAGTTGGAGCTCAGCTACGACCCGCGCAACCCCAGCCGCGCCATCGCCCGGCTGTCTCGCTACATGCAGTTCATGATGGCCCTGATAGCACTCATCGGTCTCGGCACGGCCTGCGCGGGACTCGGATTCACATTCCACGAACTCGTCGTCGCGCTGCGCGGATGATGCCGGTCCGTTGCGGGACAGCTCTCAGGCGGAGGTGAGGGCGCCTGCCGGGCAGGTGGCGATGGCGAGGCGGACGGCCGGGTGGGTGGCCCGCGGCGGGTGGGGGTCCAGCAGGGTGACGAGGCCGTCGTCCTCGTCCTGGTCGAACACCTCCGGGACGGTCAGGGCGCACATGCCGGCGCCGATGCAGCGGGTGCGGTCTGCGTGCACCTCCATGTCGGTCAGCTCCCGTCCCAGGTGACGGGCAGGCGGTGTACGCCGTAGATGTTCATGTTGGTGCGCAGCGGCACCTCGTCGGCCGGGACGGCGAGCCTGAGCGTCGGGAAGCGGTCGAACAGGGCGGGCAGGGCGACCGTCAGTTCGACGCGGGCGAGTTGCTGGCCCAGGCACTGGTGCATGCCGTGGCCGAATCCCAGGTGCCCCACGGCCTTGCGGCCCAGGTCGAGGGAGTCGGGGCCGGGGAAGCGCTCCGGGTCGCGGTTGGCCGCCTCCAGCGAGAGGGTGACGCTCTCGCCCGCCCTGATCAGCCGCCCCTCCACCTCGACGTCCTCCAGCGCGGTCCTGATGCTGGTGTGGGCGATCGTCAGGTAGCGCATCAGCTCCTCCACGGCCTGCGGCGCCAGGGCCGGGTCCCTGCGCAGCGCCTCGGCCTGGGCCGGGTTGCGGAGCAGCGCGAACGTGCCGTGGGCGATCATGTTGGCGGTGGTGTCGAGACCGGCGGCGAGCAGGAACCCGCCGAGGCCGACGAGTTCCTCGTCGGTGAGGTCGGAGTCGCGGGCGAGGTCGCCGAGCAGGTCGTCGGCGGGTTCCGCGCGCTTGGCCGCGACCAGTTCCGCCATGTACTCCTCCAGCCCGGTCATCGCGGCGTAGCGCTCCTCCGGCGACGCGTCCGCGGTCATCAGGGTTTCGGCGTGGTCCTGGAAGCGCTCGCGGTCGGCATAGGGCACGCCGAGCAGTTCGCAGATCATCAGTGCGGGGACGGGCCGGGCGAACACCTCGACCAGGTCGGCGCCCGGTCCGCCGCGTTCCATCGCGTCCAGGCGCTCCGCGGTGACCTCCTCGACCCGTTCGGTCAGCAGGCGCATCCGGCGGACGGTGAAGCGGCCTGCCAGGAGCCGCCGGAAGCGGGTGTGCTCGGGGGCGTCCATCCCGGTCATGTCGCCGACGGGGGCGGGCGGCAACGGAGCCTCGGGGCCGCCGGGGAACGGATAGTGCATCAGCTCGTACCGGGAGCTGAACCGGGGGTCCGCCAGGATCGCGCGGACCGCGGAGTGGCCGGTGGCCAGCCAGCCGACGTGGCCGTCCGGGTAGGCCATCCGGGCCAGTGGGTCGCGCTCGCGCAGTTCCGCCAGCCCGGCGGGCGGGTCGAAGGGGCAGCCGGCGGCGCGCTGCGTGGGGATCGTCACCGGCGAGGCGGTCGATGTCGACGGGTCGTGCGGCATGGAGTCCTCCAGAGGGGAGCGACGTGCGGCGTGATGCGGGCAGGGCAGGGGCGCGATGTGGCGCCAATGGCGCCAGACATGGCACCATCGCCCACCACACGCGCCCCTCACGGGCTGGTCGGCCACCCGGCCGGCCACCCCCGTGGAGCGCCCGCATGAGCCATAGTGACGCCATGCCGACGCCATCGCAAGTGATTTTGGCATCGAATGGCATCACGATGGCATCGCCTTGGCGTCACACCTCGGCCCCCAGTGCCGTACGCCGTTCGAAGACCTCGACGCGGGCCCGGTCCAGGGCCGTGGCAACGGCGCCCAGGAGCACGGCCTCCTCACCGAGCCGGCTCGGGGCGAGCGCGGGGCGCATCGGGCTGAGGTGGTGCAGGGCCTGGCCCAGGGGGTCGAGCAGCAGGTCGGCGCTGGCGCCGATGCCGCCGCCGAGGACGATCAGGTCCGGGTCGAGGACGGCCGACAGCACGGCCACGGCGTAGGCGAGTTGGCCGGCGGCACGATGGACGGCGGTGGCGGCCAGCGGGTCGCCGGAGCGGGCCGCGTCGAAGACCTCCTTGGCCGTCAGCGGGCCGGTCATGCCGAGGTCGAGGGCGGTGCGGACGACGGCGTCGGCCGCCGCGGCCTGCTCGATGGTGCCGCCCGGCGCGCCGTCGGGGCGCGGCGGGAGCGGGACGAGGCCCACCTCGCCCAGCGCGCCGTAGGCGCCGACCAGCGGCTCGCCGTCCTTGACCACCCCCACGCCCAGGCCGGTGCCGACGAGAACATAGGCGAACATCCGGCTGCCGCTCCCCCGGCCGGCGCCGAGCGTGTACTCGCCGTGCGCGGCGAGGTTCGCGTCGTTGCCGACGGTGATCGTGGTGGCCAGTCCGTCCGCTATCCGGTCGAACAGCCCGGGTCTGCCCCAGCCGGGCAGGCTGGTGGCGTACCGCACGCCGCGCCGCTGCTCGTCCCAGACCCCGGGCGTGCCGACCACCGCGTGCACGATGTCCGCCGCCGTCAGGCCTGCCTCGGCGGTGGCCCCGTGGGCGGCGGCCACCACCGCATCGGCGACCGCGTTCGCCGTCCGCCCCTTGTTGGGGATGTCGCGGCGGGCCACGATGTCCCCGGCGAGGTCGGCGACGGCGACCCGCAGCCGGGCCCGGCCGATGTCGACCCCGAGCACGTGTCCGGCGAGCGGGTCGGGCTCGTAGAGGACGGCGGCGCGCCCGCGCTCGGGTACGAACCGCCCGGCCTCGCGGGCCAGGCCGGCGTGTTCGAGGGCGGCCAGGGCGGCGGAGACGGTGGGCTTGGACAGGCCGGTGTCGCGGGCGAGTTGGGCACGGGAGGACGGACCGCCGAGGCGCAGCCGTTCGAGCAGCAGCCACTCGTTGTTGCTGCGCAACCGCTGCCGGTTCCACGGCTGCGCCGGCGCGGGGCCCGGCGGAACGGCGGTCGGCAGGTCGCGGCTCATCGGGTCCTCCGGTCTCGGGCACGGTCTCGGGCGGGCCCCGGGCGCGGTCCCGTGGCACGCCGGTCGACGTGCCCGGGCCCGGGGCACCAGCCAGTATGACCGGTCGTCACAACGCTCACCGGGGGGTTCCCACGCGCGATCCGATGATCGGAGCGGAGAGGTGTTCCACCGTTCCACCAGTTCCACCAGATGGTGTCCCGCCGCCCCCGCCCACCACCGGGACGTCAACCGCCGTCGCCCCCCGGTCCCTGGCCGAGCCGCACCCGGTGACGGGCGTTCACGCCCGCGCGGGCCCGGCAGCCGGCCGCGCCGCGTGACAGGTGCTCAGCGCCTCGTCTCGTACCTGGTCAGGATCACGCCGCAGGGAAGCGTCCGCGTCTCCACCAGGTTCAGGTTCACCCAGTTGTCCAGCGCGGTGAAGAACGGCGTGCCGCCGCCCACCAGGACCGGCGCGGTGGCCAGCACGTACTCGTCGATCAGCCCGGCCCGCATGGCCGCCCCGGCGAGCGTCGCGCCGCCGATGTCCATCGGGCCGCCGTCCTCGGCCTTGAGCCGGGTGATCTCGGCGACCGCGTCGCCGGTGACCAGGCGGGAGTTCCAGTCGACCTCGTCGATCGTCGAGGAGAACACCACCTTCGCCATGTCCCGCCAGCGGCGCGCGTACTCGATCTCCGCCGGGGTGGCGTCGGGCTGCTGGTCGCCGGTCGGCCAGTAGGAGCTCATCGTCTGCCACAGCCTGCGCCCGTACAGTGTCAGCTCGGTCGCCTGCAACCGGTCGGACCAGAACTGGAACAGCTCGTCGCTCGGCACGCTCCAGCCGATGTCGTCGCCGGGCGCGGCGATGAAGCCGTCCAGGGTGAGATTCATGCCGTAGATCAGTTTCCGCATGGCCCAACAATTCCGTGAGTCGGTCGCCGCGCGCCACCGATCGCCCGTCCGTCACGATGTCCGCGGGCTCACCGCATACCTGGCTCGGCAGCGGGAACGGACCCGCCTGGACCTGCCGGCCCGAAAAGGACGGGTCCCCCACACGGCGGACAGGCGGAACGGTCACGGCCGACGGGCGGGCGGAGTGCTGAACGGTCGGCCCGCTCCCGAGCCTGCCGGGAGGACCCCTCCTGACCTGCGGCTCCCCTTGCCACTCTCAACGTATAGCGCACGGGGGGTCTTGCCGCAAGGCCCCCGTTCTGGCGCACAATCGTCGACCTGAAGCCGGATCGAGCCCACTTGGGAGTTTTGCGCAGTGCATCAGCATGTGTCGGAAACCCGGATCGGAGCCGCTGCCATGACCGCCCTCACCACCAGCGCGTTCGACCTCCCCGACCGCCTCGCCGCCAAGGCCGACCCGGCGTTGGTCGCCCAGGACGAGCGGCACTTCGCCGCCGTCGCACAGAGCCTGGAGCGGGCGATCGCCGAAGTCTCCGACCGTCTCGACGCCGCCCGGCGGGCGCCGGGCGGTGCGGGCCGGGCCGCGATGGACCGGGACCTGGAGGTCCACCGCCTGACGGGCCGTCTGCGCGCGCTGCGCCGCTTCGGCCTGGACCTGTGCCTGGGGCGGATCGTCCCGGCGGACGGCGGCGGGCCGGTCTACGTCGGCCGCCTCGGCCTGACGGACAGCGAGGGCCGCCGGCTGCTGCTCGACTGGCGCTCGCCCGCCGCCGAGCCGTTCTTCGCCGCGACGCACGCCGACCCGATGGGCCTGGCCAGCCGCCGCCGCTACCGCTGGACGGACGGCCGGATCACCGACTACTGGGACGAGGTGTTCGCCGCCGAGGGCCTGGAGGGGCACGCCGCCCTCGACGACCAGTCGGCGTTCATCGCCACGCTCGGCGGCAACCGTTCGGCGCGGATGCGGGACGTGCTGGCCACCATCCAGGCGGACCAGGACGCCATCGTCCGGGCGGGCTCGCGCGGCGCGCTGGTCGTCGACGGCGGTCCCGGCACCGGCAAGACGGTGGTCGCCCTGCACCGCGCCGCCTACCTGCTCTACTCCGACCCGCGGCTCGGCCACCGCCGCGGCGGCCTGCTGTTCGTCGGCCCGCACCAGCCCTACCTGGACTACGTGTCCGACGTGCTGCCCAGCCTCGGCGAGGAGGGCGTGCGGACCTGCACGGTGCGCGACCTGGTCGCCGAGGGCGCGGTCGCGGCCGTCGAGAGCGACCCGGAGGTGGCGCGGCTGAAGTCCTCCGCGGAGATGGTGCGGGCGGTGGAGAAGGCCGTGCGGATCTACGAGGAGCCGCCGACCGGGGGGATGACCGTCGCGACGGACTGGGAGGACCTCTGGCTGAGCGCCGACGACTGGGCCGAGGCCTTCGAGGCGCCCGATCCGGGCACCCCGCACAACGAGGCGCGCGAGCAGGTCTGGGCGGAGCTGGCCGAGCTGCTGCTGGCCAAGCTGGACGGCGGCGAGGACATCCCGGTCGAGACCTTCCTGCGCTCGCTGCGGCGGGACGAGGAGCTGGTCGCCGCCCTGCACCGCGCCTGGCCGCTGCTGGAGGCCGCCGACGTGGTCGGCGACCTCTGGACGGTTCCCGCCTACCTGCGGCTGTGCGCCCCGTGGCTGGCCCCGGAGGAGGTGCGCCGGCTGCAACGCACCGAGGCGCAGGCCTGGACGGTGTCCGACCTGCCGGTCCTGGACGCCGCCCGGCACCGGCTCGGCGACCCGGAGGCCGCCCGCCGCAGGCGCCGCCAGGAGGTCGCGCTCGCCGCCGAGCGCGACCGGATGGCCGACGTCATCTCGGACATCCTCGCGGCCGACGACGACGGCGAGGGCGCGGTCACCATGCTGCGCGGCCAGGACCTGAAGGACACCCTGGTCGACGGGAGCTCGCTGCCCGCCGACGACCCGGACCGGCTGGCCGGCCCGTTCGCCCACATCGTGGTGGACGAGGCGCAGGAGCTGACCGACGCCGAGTGGCGGATGCTGCTGCAGCGCTGCCCGTCCCGCAGCTTCACCATCGTCGGGGACCGCGCCCAGGCCAGGGACGGCTTCGCCGAGTCCTGGCAGGAGCGCCTGGCACGGATCGGCCTGGACCGCACCGAGGTCGCCTCGCTGAGCGTCAACTACCGTACGCCGGAGGAGGTCATGGCGGAGGCCGAGCCGGTCATCCGGGCCGCCCTGCCGGACGCCAACGTGCCCACGTCGGTGCGCCGCAGCGGGGTGCCGGTCGGCCGCGGGACGGTCGCGGAGCTGGACGGCGTGCTCGGCGCCTGGCTGGACGCGCACGCCGAGGGCACGGCGTGCGTGGTCGGCGACGCGGCGTTCGCGGCGGAGTTCGAGGCGACGTGCCGCGCGGAGTTCCGCGGGACGTCCCGGATCCGGGCGCTCACGCCGGAGCTGGCGAAGGGGCTGGAGTTCGACCTGGTCGTGCTCGTCGACCCGGCGTCCTTCGGCGAGGGCGTCGCGGGCGCGGTCGACCGCTACGTCGCGATGACCCGGGCGACCCGTCAACTCGTCGTGCTCACCGGCGGTCGGGGCTGAGCCCGTAGCGCTCGACGAGGGCGGTGCCGATCGAGGCCAGGTGGTCCCGCACGCCCGGGGGGCCGGTCACCTCCAGCCATTCGACCAGCCCGGCGAGTTCGCCGGCGAGCGCGTACTCGTTGTAGCCGCGGATGACGACCTCGATGCGGCCGTCATCCGCGGCACCTCCCACGTCGAGCCGGGCGCCGAGCATCATGCGGAGCAGGCCCATGCCGTCGGGCGCGCACACCGCCTGGATCTCCAGGGGCGTCCGTCTGCGGTCGACCTCGTCGGCGATCTCGCGCCAGCTCTCGGCGAGGTCGAAGCCCTCGGGCCGGTGCACCGGGTCGCCTGTCGGGTCGGCGGACGACACCCGGTCGATCCGGAAGGTCCGCCGGCCGACCTCGGTGTCGGCGACGAGGTACCACCACGGGCCCTTGGCGACGATGCCCAGCGGGTGGACGGTTCTCCCGGTTCCGGCGCCGTCGCGGTCGACGTAGCCGAGCCGCAACTGGACGCCGCGGATCACCGCGTCCTGGAGTTCGTCCAGGAAACGAGGTGCCGGCCGGTGCTCGGCCCGGCTCGATCCCGATCCCCATCGCTGCGGGTCCGTCACCAACGACGAGGCCGCTGCCTCGGCCTGCACGCGGAAGGGCTCCGGCAGGGCCCGGACGAGTTTGCGCAGCGCCGCCTTCACGGCCGGCACCGCAGCCGAGGCGGGGCCGGCGACCAGGAACAGGGCGCGGGCCTCGTCGGCGGTCAACCCCGACAGGTCGGTGCGGGCGCCGCCCACCAGGCGCCAGCCACCGCCCCGGCCCTGCGTGGCGTACACGGGCACCCCCGCCATCGCCAGGGCGTCGAGGTCACGGCGGGCGGTGCGCTCGGAGACCTCCAGCTCCCGGGCGACCTCCGCCGCCGTCACCTGCTCGCGCCGTTGCAGCAGGAGAAGGACGGCCACCAGCCGGTCGGTTCGCATGCCGGAAAGACTTTCACGCGAAACCGGTCATGGGGTGACCGGTTTCGCCGGGCACGATGGCGCCATCACCTCACCGGCGAGCCCCACTGCGCACGGCAGTGCCGGTCCTCGGCCCACCGGGGGCGCGCCGACGAAAGGACGGAGCGGAAACACGATGTTCGATCCAGCGGACTTTCCCGAACCCACCACGGTTCCGGTCAACGGTGTGGAACTCGAAGTCTTCGAAGCGGGCCGGCAGAATGCCGGAAGGCCCGTCGTACTCTGTCACGGGTGGCCCGAGCACGCCTTCTCCTGGCGCCACCAGATTCCCGCCCTCGCCGCAGCGGGCTACCACGTCATCGCCCCGAACCAGCGCGGCTACGGCAACTCGTCCCGTCCGGCCGAAGTGACGGACTACGACATCGAGCACCTCGCGGGTGATCTCGTCGCGCTCCTCGACCACTACGGATACGAGGACGCCACCTTCGTCGGCCACGACTGGGGCGCATTCGTCGTCTGGGGACTGACCCTGCTGCACCCGAAGCGCGTGAACAGGCTGATAAACCTGAGCCTGCCCTACCCCGAGCGCGGGGAGAGGCCCTGGATCGAGTTCATGGAGGACGTCCTCGGCGGCGACTACTACTTCGTCCACTTCAATCGGCAACCGGGCGTCGCGGATGCCGTCTTCGAGGAGAACACGTTCCGGTTCCTTCGCAACCTGTACCGGAAGAACGAGCCTCCCAAGCAGCCGGGGCCGGGCATGGCACTGATCGATCTCGCCAGGGCGGAGACACCGCTCGGCGAGCCCGTCATGAGCGACGGCGAACTGGCCGTTCTCGTCTCCGCCTTCGAGTCGACGGGATTCACCGGCAGTATCAACTGGTACCGGAACCTCGACCGCAACTGGCGCTTGCTGGCGGACGTGGATCCGATCGTCCGGCAGCCCGCGCTCATGATCCACGGTGACCGGGACGTCGTCCAGAGGTCCGAGAGACTGGCGGACTTCGTTCCGGCTGTGGAAGTGGCCAGCCTGGACTGCGGCCACTGGATCCAGCAGGAGAAGCCCGAGGAGACCACCCGGATGATCCTGGGCTGGCTGGAACGACAGGACGCCGCCCTCGCCTGAGCCCTTCGAGCGGGCCGGCGGACTCTCCCTCCGGCCCGCTATCCGAAACCCGCCGACCGGTCAAGCACGCGATATCCCGTGGGCGTGCCGCGCCCGGGCGAGTGATCATGTACCAATGCGGTTCCGGCAGGGCGGAGGAGGAGAGGGCGGCACCCCGGCGGGCGCGGAGGACACGGCGCTCGCGGCGGCGGCCGCCGCGCTCTCCGCGCGGGCCGACGGGACTACCGACAGCGACGGCCCGGATCTGCCGGGTGAGCTGCTCGGCGCGCTGCCGGCCGGGGTTGCGCTGCTCGACGCGGAACTGCGCTGGGTGTACCTGAACGCGGCGTTCACCACGGTCACCGGCCTGCGCCGGGCCGACCTGCTGGGCCGGCCGACCGGGACGACGGCGTTCGCGGACGCCGTCGGCACGCTGCGCCGGGTCATGGACGACGGGCGGGACCGGGAGCAGGTCGCGGGCGGCCCGGACGGTCCGGGCGCACCCGTGCCGCCGGGCCTGCGGGTGCGCTACCGGCCGCTGACCGCCGAGGGCCGGGTCACCGGTGTGGTGGTCGTGCTGCTGGACGACCCCGACCCCGTCCAGGAGCTGCGGCGCGAACTCGCCCAGGCCCGGACGCGCCTCGCCCTCCTGGAGACCGCCGCCGAGCGGATCGGCACCACGCTGGACGTCGACACCACCTGCGCCGAGCTGGCCGCGTTCGCCGTCCCCCGGCTGGCCGAGCTGGCCACCGTCGACGTGCTGCCGCCGGACGCCGACGCCCGCACCGGCCGCACCCCGGGGCGGCGCTTCCACCGGGCCGCGCTCGTCTGCGCCGACGGGCTGCGCGCGGCCGTGGACCGGCTGCCCCGCCCGGGCGAGTCGGTGCGCCACCGGGAGGGTTCGGTCGCCGCCCGCGCGCTGGCCTCCGGGGTCGCCGTGCTGGTCGCGCCGGGCACCGCCGCGGAGCTGACCGGGGCGGCGCCCGACCCGGCGTCGGCGGTCGCCTACCGGGCCGCCGGGGTGACCTCGCTGCTGGTGGTCCCGCTGACCGCGCGCGGTCGGATGATCGGACTGCTGACGCTGGCCCGCACCGCTGCCTCCCCCGGCTTCGGCCCGGACGACGCGGTGCTGGTCGGCGACCTCGCCGCACGGGCCGCCACCGGCATCGACAACGCGCGCCGCTACAGCCGTTCCCAGGGCATCGCGCTCGACCTCCAGCGCGCCCTGCTCAGCGAGCCGGGCCACCCGCACCAGAACCTCGAACTCGCCTCCCGCTACCTGCCGTCCGGCAGCAGCTCGGTGGTCGGCGGCGACTGGTACGAGACCGTCCGACTGCCGTTCGGGCGGACGCTGCTGGTGATGGGCGATGTGATGGGCCACGGCGTCGAGGCGGCCGTCGACATGAGCAGCTACCGTGCGACCCTGCGCGACGTCGCCGAGACGGACCTGCCGCCGCACCGGATCCTGCGCCAGCTGGACACCGTCATCGCGGCCAACGAGTCCGCCCGGCCCGCCACCTGTCTGCTCGCCCTCGCCGACCCGGGCCGGGGCCGGTGGACCTTCTCCAGCGCGGGCCACCTCCCGCCCGCGCTGATCGCACCCGGCCGGCCCACCGAGCTGCTGCGGGTCCCGACCGGGCCGCCGCTCGGCACCGGTCTCGGCGGCTACCAGCAGTGCGACCGCGAGCTGCGGCCGGACGAGACCCTGCTGCTGTACACGGACGGCCTGGTGGAGCGGCGCGGCGAGGACATCGACGCCTCGCTCGCCCGCCTCGCCGCCCTGCGCCTGCCCGCCGCCGGAGCGCTGGACGACCTGCTGGACGCCGCCCTGCACGGCGTCGGCCCGGGCGTCGGCTGCCCGTCCGAGGACGACATCGCCGTCCTGGCGGCCCGGCCACGGCACCGGTCGTAGCGGTCAGGGGGGCCTGACCCTCCGCCCCCACCGTCGGTGCAGAGCGCGGTGGTGCCGGTCAGTTCGAGCAGCCGGGCCGGCCGACCCTTCACCCCGGTCAGCTCGGACCGGACGCTCCGGTCGTGTGCGCTCTTGAGCAGGCGCTCCACCGCGGCGTGGTCGGCGGGCTCCCGGTCGGGGGGCGTCGCGCCGCCGGGCACGTGCGCACGGACGGCCGGGGAGAGGTACTGCTCCTCCGCGACGGAGTGGCGCACCAGCTCGATCGTGAACTCGTCCACGACCTTGCGGCGGCGGTCCTCGCCCGGGGGCAGGTCCCGCAGCTCGTCCAACAGTTCCGCCACCTCGCGGTGGTCGGCCGTCGGTTCCGCGATCACGTTTCCGCCGTGCCCCATGGCGTCCGCACCGTCCTCCGTGTCGACCGGGCGGCGATCCGGCGGACCGCACCGCCGATGGTGGGGTACCGGCCGCGGACCCGCCGTCACCCTCGTCGCCCGCCGCCGTCCGCCGGGGCTCAGAGCCCGGCCAGGGCCTGCTCCAGGTCGGCCCGGATGTCCTCGGGGTGCTCGATGCCCGCGGCGATCCGGACGGTGCCCGGGCCGATGCCGGCGGCGGTCAACTCCTCGTCGGACAACTGGCGGTGGGAGGTGCTGGCCGGGTGCAGGACCAGGGTGTGCACGCCGCCCAGCGAGGGCGCGAGCGAGGCGAGGCGGACCGCGCCGACGAAGGTGCGGGCGGCCTCCCGCCCGCCGGCCAGGTCGACGGCGAACACCCCGCCCTGGCCGTCCGGCAGCAGCCGGCGGGCCAGCTCGTGGTCGGGGTGGCCGGGCAGGCCCGGGTGGTGCACGGCGGCGACCGCCGGATGGGCGGCGAGCCGGCCGGCCAGGTCGAGCGCGGTCTCGTTGTGCCGGCGGATCCGCAGGCCCAGGGTCTGCATCCCGCGCAGGGTCAGCCAGGCGGCGAACGGGTCCAGCGTCGCGCCCTGTTCCACGGCGTGGTGCCAGACGCGGTGGTGCAGCTCCGCGTCGGCGAAGACGGCGAGGCCGGCCATGACGTCGGAGTGGCCGCCGAGGTACTTGGTGGCGGAGTGGATCACGATGTCGGCGCCGTGCTCGATCGGGCGGCAGAGCAGCGGCGTGGGGAAGGTGTTGTCCACCACGCTCAGCACCCCGGCCGCGCGGGCCACGCCGATCAGCGCCGGCAGGTCGGCGATGCGCGCGGTGGGGTTGGAGACGGTCTCCAGGTACAGCAGGCGGGTGGTCGGCCGCAGCGCGGCGCGCACCTCCTCCGGGTCGTCACCGCCCACCAGGGTGACGTCGACGCCCCAGCGGTCCGCGAGGTCGGAGAACGTCGCGAACGTGCCGCCGTAAAGGCTCCGCTGGGCGATCACGTGGGCGCCGGAGCGGAGCAGCGCGAGCAGCACGGTGCTGATCACGCCCATACCGGAGGAGGCGGCCAGCGCCCCGCTGCCGCCCTCCAGGTCGGCCACCGCGCGCTCCAGCGAGCGGACCGTCGGGTTGCCGAACCTGCTGTAGTGGAACGCCCCTTCCGGCCCGGCGAAGGCGTCCGCGAGCGCGTCGCTGTCGGGGAAGGCGAAGATGTGGCCCTGGTGCAGCGGCACGCCCAGCGGGCGGCTGCCGGTCACCTCCTCGACGGGCGGGTGGACGATCCGGCTCTCGGGGCGCAGCCCGTGGTGGTAGTCGCTCATGCCGCCCATGCTGGCCTGCTGCGTCGGGAGCGGAACAGGTCCAATCCGACTCCGGTGGACCTGGAATCGGCAGCGGGCCGGTCAGTGGCCTTCGTCTTCGGACCGGACCGCCCGGCGCCGCCGCCAGAGCGCGAACGGGACGACCGCGGCCACCGCGGCGGCGCCCGGCACCGACGGTTCGACCGGCCACTCGCCGCCCGGGGCCGCGCCGCCCGACGCCAGGCCCTGCTTTTCGAAGGTGTCCGGCACCGGCAGGGTGTCCCAGCGCAACACCGGCCAGGCGACCACGAACGCCCGGCCGACCACGTTCTTCACCGGGACGAACCCGCCGCCCGGTTCCCTGACGTGGTAGCGGGAGTCACGCGAGTCGTTGCGGTGGTCACCCATCACCCACAGGTGGTCCTCGGGGACGGTCACCAGGCCCGCCGGTACGTCGTCGCAGGGCGTCGCGCCCGGGTACAGGTACGGCTCGTCCAGCGCCACCCCGTTGACCTTCACCGGGCCGCCCTGTCGGCACTCCACGGTGTCTCCGCCGATCGCGATCACCCGCTTGATCAGGTCCTTCTCGTCGTCGGACGGCAGCAGGCCCACGGCGCCGAGCACGGTGCGGAAGCCCTCGACGACGGCGTTGCCCTTCTTCCGGGGGACGTTGTCCAGCCAGCCGCCCGGGTCCTTGAAGACCACCACCTCGCCGCGGGACGGCTCGGCGCCGAACCACGGGGTGAACTTGTCGACCAGGACGCGGTCGTCCTTCTCCAGCGTGTGCTGCATCGAGCCGGAGGGGATGGAGAAGGCCTGGACGAAGAAGGTCTTGATGCCCAGGGAGAGCAGCAGGGCGACACCGATCAGGATCGGCAGCTCCTGCCAGAGCGGGCGCTTCTTCTTCCCCTTCTTCCCCTTCTTCTCCGCCTTTCCGCTCCGGCCGTCGCCGTCGCCTTCCGCCTCCGCGGTGGCGGTGGTCACGCTTCCGGCCGCGGTCCCGGTCGCCCCGGTCGGCCCGCCCGGCTCCGGAACAGCGGGACCGGGACCGGTGGGACCGGCAGGACCTCCCGTACCGGCCGCCGCACCACTCCCCGCCGAACCCGCGCTCTCCTCCATGCTCATCCCTGGCCCCCTCCGGACGGCCCGGCGGGGCCCCGCCGCGGGACCCCCCGTTGTCAGCTAACGAACGATGGTTCCCGCCGACCCGTCAGAACGTACACCCGCCGCCCGAACGGCGCCCGGCTTCACGGCACCGCCCTGCACCGTCCCGCCGCCGAGCATGATCCGCGCGACCAGCTCACGACGGCTGGCCACCCCCGCCTTGGCGAACACCGACTTCAGGTGGTCCTGCACGGTGTACGGCTTCATCGCCAGCAGCCGTGAGACGTCCCGGGTGTCGTACCCGCGCACCAGCAGCAGCGCCACCTCCTGCTCGCGCGCCGTCAGCCCGTACGCGGAGAGGTAGAGCGGCATCGCGTCGGCGGGCGTCGCCGGAGCCGCCACCACCGTCACCTCGCCCTCGCTGCCGCCCTTCAGGGCCGAGCCGTGCAGCACGTACCAGCGGCCCGCGGAGTCCTGCACCCGGACCTTCGACTGCGGCACGGCCTGGCCGCGGGCCACCCGGCGGGCCTGTTCGGCGGCCACCGCGAACGCCGTCGGCACCCCGAGCGAGGTCCGGCTCGGGTCGGCCAGACGGCCGAGCAGTTCCTCCGCCGGGCCGGAGAGCGCGAGCGGCCGGTTCGCCGGACCGAGCACCACCACGGCCGGGCCCTCCTCCCTGCCCTCGCCCCCGGAGAGCGGCGGCACGTGGCAGGCGCGCAGGGCGTTGCCCAGGTGACGGGCGGCGAGGTCCGCGAACTCGCGCTGCTGGGCCAGGTACGGCCCCCGGTCGGCCGCCCGCATGAACGCCGCGCAGCCCCACATCCCGCCGTGCGCGTCGAACACCGCCCGCAGCTCGTCACCGAAGCCGCCCGGACCGATCAGCTCGCGGAACCGCGCGCTGCCGGCCAGTTGCCCCTTGGTCGCCCGGCTGAGCGTCTCCGCGCGCACGCCGCTGCGGCGGATCGCCGGGAAGGTCGTCACATCGTCCGCCCACACCTCCAGGCGCACCGCGTCCTCGAACCCCGACAGGCTGAGGTCGTCGCTCAGCACCGAGGTCACCAACCCGGTCGCCGGGTCCGCCGAGTGCCAGCAGACCGCGTCGTACCCCAGCAGCGCACGCAGCAGTTCGTCGGCCCTGCGGAACACCTCCTCCGCCGTCAGCCCGGCTCCGGCGAGCTCCCGCAGCCCCTCGATCGCCTGCTGCGCCGCCGCCCCACGTGCCCCGCGTGATCCCATGGCCCGGAAGTTAGCAGCCGCACCGACCACCGGCCCATGCCCCGGCAGACGGATCCGCCCTCCGCCTCCGGACGGTCCGGCAGTGCCTGCCCTCATCCTCGCGAACGTCCCGCAGAGTCCTCAAGTCGGCTACTCGCTCGACTCCCTGACCTTCCGTCATCTCCCATCGACCCGAACCCCACTTCGCAGAACTTCTTTTGCAGAACTTCTTCTGCGAAGTGCCCGGGGGCGGATATCCTCCCCGCATGCTCGACGACGGACAGCGGCGCACGCTCGACCCCGAGCACGACACCGCCGCCTTCAAGGCCCTCACCCACCCGCTACGGATCCGCCTGCTCGGCCTGCTGCGCCAGGACGGCCCGGCCACCGCGAGCGAACTCGCCGCACGGACCGGCGAGTCCTCCGGCACCACCAGCTACCACCTGCGCGTCCTCGCCAAGTACGCCTTCGTCGCGGAGGCCGAGCACCGCGACGCGCGCGAACGCCGCTGGCGCGCGGTGCACCTGATCACCTCCTGGGACGCCCGGGCGGTGAGTGCCACACCGGAGAGCCGGGCCTTCGTCGAGTTCTCCCGGCGCGAACAGGTCGACCACCTCGCCCGCTCGCTCGCCCGGCACGAGGAGGACGTCGCCTCGGGCCGGCTCGACGGGACGTGGGCGGCGACCGCCGGCATCGACGACCTGGTGCTGCGCCTCTCCCCGGACTCACTGGCCGAACTGCGCGCACTCGTCCACCGGCGGGCCCTCGAACTGGCCGAGCGCGACCAGGACGCCCCCGGCACCGAGCAGGTCGTCCTGGTCACCGCCGCGATACCGCTCGCCGCGCCCGGCGGTGCCGGATGAGCGGGCCCGCTCCCGAGGGCGCCGCCCGTCGCGCCTACCTGACGGTCACGCTGCTCTTCTGGTTCCCGATCGGGCTTGCCACCGCGCCACTGGTCCTGCTCCTCACCGAGCGCGGGCTCGGCCTGGGCGCCGTGGCGAGCCTGTTCGCCGTGCACTCGCTCACCACCGCCGCACTGGAGCTGCCCACCGGCGGACTCTCCGACGTGATCGGACGGCGGCCGGTGCTGGCCGCCGCCGGGCTGCTCGACCTCGCCGCCTTCACACTGCTCGCGCTCGGCGACGCCTACGGGGTGCTGCTGCTCGGCATGGCGCTGATGGGCGCCGGCCGGGCGCTGGCCAGCGGGCCCGCCGAGGCCTGGTACGTGGACACCGTCCGTGCCCAGGCCGGACCGGACGCCGATCTGCGGCCGGGACTCGCCCGGGGCAGCGCCACCGGCTCACTCGCCCTCGCGGCCGGCACCCTGCTCGGCGGAGCGCTGCCGTGGCTGCTGTCCGACGTGGACGGCCTGGACGGCGCCGTACCGCCGCTCTCGGTGCCGGCGCTGCTGGCCGCGGTCGTCGAACTCGCCTTCATCGTCCAGGTCCGGGCGGCACTCACCGAGCCGAAGCGCCCGCCGACCGCCCTTCGCACCGTGCTCCGCAGCGTGCCCGTCACCGTGCTGACGGGGCTGCGCCTGGGCCGGCGCGACGCGGTGGTCCGCCGGGTCCTGCTGACCGCCGCCGCCACCGGGGCGGGGCTGGGCACCGTCGAACTGCTCACCCCCGGCCGGGCCGCCGAACTGACCGGCGCCGCCGAGTCCGGCGCGGGCGTCGTCGGCGCGCTGAGCTGCGTCGGCTTCCTCTGCTCCGCCCTCGGGGCCCGGCTCGCCCCCGGCGTGGCCGCCCGCTCCCCCGGCGGGCGGGCCGTGCTGCTCGGCCTGGCCGCCGGCGCCGCCGGGGTCCTGCTGCTCGCCACCACCGCCCGCGCCGCCGGCCCGGCCGCCGCCACCGCGGCCGCGTTCGGCTACGGCCTCACCTACCTCGGCCTGGGCACGGCCGGCCCGGACCAGAACGCCCGGCTCCACCGAAGCGTCCCCGCCGAGACCCGGGCCACCGCCCTCTCCGTCCAGTCCCTCGCCCTCCAACTCTGCGGTGCCCTGGCCGGCCTCGCCCTCGCCGTCCTCCCACCCGGCCCACCCCGCTGGCTCCTCGGCGCCACCGCCCTCGCCACCGCAGCCCTCCTCTGGACGGCCCGGCGCCCGAAGGCCGCCCCGACCGGCCGTCAGAGCCAGTCGCGGCGCTTGAAGACCAGGTAGAGGCTGGTGCAGACCAGGGCCATCAGGGCGATCGCGAAGGGGTAGCCGAAGGCCCAGTGGAGTTCCGGCATCGTGTCGAAGTTCATGCCGTAGACGGTGCCGATCAGGGTGGGGGCGAAGAGGATGGCGGCCCAGGAGGAGATCTTCTTGATCTCGTCGTTCTGGGCGTGGCCGGCCTCGGCGAGCTGCTTCATCTCCTCGTTCTGCCGCTGGGACACCAGGGTGGCGTTGACGGTGAGGATGTTCTGGAGCATCTGGCGGAAGCCGTCGACCCGCTCGGCGGCGTAGGTGGCGTGGTCGGCGACGTCGCGCAGGTAGCGCTGGAGCTCCTCGTCGGTGCCGTACTTGCCGAAGCCTGCCTCCAGGCTCTTCATGATCTCCAGCAGCGGCCGGGTGGCGCGCTGGAACTCGATGACCTCGCGGGAGAGTTCGTAGATGCGCCGGGACACCTGCGGGTCGCCGCCGAAGACCTCGGTCTCGATCTCGTCGATGTCGTGCTGGAGGCCCGCGATGACCGGGGCGTAGCCGTCGACGACGGCGTCGAGGACGGCGTAGAGCACGGCCTCGGGGCCGAGGGCGAGCAGGTCCGGGTCGGCCTCCAGACGGCTGCGGACGGCGGAGAGGTCGGGGGCCTGGGAGTGGCGGACGGTGAGGACGAAGTCCGGGCCGACGAAGAGGTGGATCTCGCCGAAGTCGACCTCCTCCACGTCGTCCAGGTAGCGGGCGGCGCGCAGCACGACGAAGAGGGTGTCGCCGTAGCGCTCCAGCTTGGGACGCTGGTGGGCGACGATGGCGTCCTCGACGGCCAGTTCGTGCAGGTTGAACCGCTCCGCGGCCTCCAGCAGCTGGGCCTCGGCGGGGCGGTAGAGCCCGATCCAGGCCATGGTGCCGGGCTTGCCGGGCAGCTCGCGGTAGAGGTCGGCCAGGTTGGCGGACGACTGCACGCGGTGTCCGTCGCGGTAGACGGCCGCGTCGACGACGGAGCGCTCCAGGCTCACGTGCTCGACCGGCTGGTCCGGGCGCGGGTCCATCGAGTGCTCGGGGGCCGGTTCGGCGGGTGCGCCGCCGACCGGGGTGACGGGACGGGTGAAGGGACGCTTGCTCGCGCGCACGGCGCGCACACGCCAGTCGGACATGGTGGGGTACCTCCGCTGTTCGGGGGCCGCCGCAGCCGGGAACGCGGTGGTTCGCGGCGCGGGGCGGGCGGGAGGCGCCCGGCCGTCCTCCACCGCGCACGGCTCCCGGGCCGTCGCGCGGCCGCGCCGGGGTCAGCGGCGGGCGGAGCGGCGGCGGGGGTCGGGAGCGGTACGGGAGGAGGGGTGCCGGGTGCCAGGAGGAGTGGGGGACGTCCTGGGGCGGGGCCGACTTCGACCCGGACTACTACTGCACTCCACTGCTCTCACCTCCTCGCCGTCGGGGCGCCCGCGCGGGGTCGCCGTAACCGGGCCACCAGGAGGCTCCACACGCCGGACGGACGCGCACGGGCACCGTCACGGCGGGTGGGCACCCCTGATCTCGTCAGAGCTTTGGCACGCCACGGCGTAGCGCCCCGGCCTCCCGGGGTGCAGCCACTTGGGGTCACCCCTTAGGCCGGGGAGACCTGTCCTGACCCTGGGCGTCTCTCGACGTCGTGGGGTCAGTGGCCTGTGTCCGTGGCGACGCCTCACCGAACGAGGTGCCTTCACAACCTCCACGAGTCTAGTACCCGCCGGAGGGTCCCTTCGACCGGGGGTGGGGCGGCTTTCCGCCGCCGGGCGGGCGTTCCGGCGCCCGTCCTTCGTGACCCGGCGTCAACTGGCGGGCGGCCGGGGCGCCTCGCCCGCGAGGTGGGCGGCGACGTACGGCACGGCGACCGCCTCCAGCGCGCCGGGCGAGCCGTACGCCGGGTGGACGTTGACCTCGAAGACCACGCCGCCGCTCTCCGCCGCGAGGTCGACGGCGGCGAACGGCAGCCCGACCGCCCCGGTCGCGGCCACCGCGAGCTCCGCCAGCCCGGCGGGCAGCTCCGCCTCCGGGAGCGGGGTGGAGACGGCGCCGCGGGCGAGGTTGCACGGCTCGTCCGGGTCGTCCTGCACGTGTTCGACGGCCCGGACGACCCGTCCTTCGAGCACGGTCACCCGGTACTGGTGGCGCCGGCCGTCCGCGGTGAAGTTGCGGGCGTCCTGCGCGAGCAGCCAGTCGGTGCCGGCCCGCGCGTAGCAGTCGGCGGCCTCGGCGAGCAGGGCGCGGGTGGTGACGTGGAAGACGTCCTGCCCGCTCATGCCGACGGCGGGGCGGGTCCAGACGTCGCCGCCGAGGCGGTCGAACACCTCGGCCGCCTCGGCGGCGGTGGGCCGGGAGACCGCGACCGTGGGCATCTGGCGGATGCCGTCGCGGGCGAAGCGCTCGACGGCGAGCCGCTTGTCGGTGGCCGTCCGCCAGCCGTCGACGGCGGTGCCGAGCGAGTGGACGCCGTGCGCGCGCAGGGCGCGCTGGCAGTCGGCGAGCTCCAGCCGCCGGCCCGGCGGTATCTCGTACAGCAGCACCGTCCGGGCGGTCACGGCGAGGCCCTCGGCGGGGACCTCCAGGACGACGCCGTCGCCGCCGCCGCGCACCCGGCCCCCGCCCGCCGGGCCGCCCGGGCCGCCGCTCATGAAGTGCCGCGCGTCGAGCAGCACCGGCGCGCGTCCGGTGAGCCGCAGCACGGCGGTGGCCAGCGCCTCCCGGCTGCCTTCGTCCGAGCTGTGATCGGTCATCAGAACGAGCTCGCTACGCCCCATGGAGCCATGGAACATGGCGCGGACATGCCCAGGCAAGGGATTCCGGGAACTCCGGGGGAACTGCTCCGGACAAGGCGCGGGCCGGCACTCCGATCGAGTGGATGGCGTTGCCTCCGGCCGCCCCGGGATGTGTGCTCGAAGGACTCCGTTCCGTCACCGGCCAGGGAGAGACATGCGCATCCGAACAGGCCTCACGGCCGCCGCTCTGGCCGTGGCCGGCGTTCTCGCCACCGCCGGCGGGGCCGTTGCCGACGAGTTCGACGTCCAGTTCGGCCAGAACTTCGACGTCCCGCTCCCGCAGGGCGCCTGCGACACCGCCGACGTACTCGCCATCCCCATCAACCTCGTCCCGAACGCCAACGCCACGTGCGACAGCGGCGGGTGACCTGATCACCGCCCCCGGGCTCCGCCCGGGGCGACGACCGGCCCCTCCGGCGGCCTCGGGCGCGAAAACCGGATGCGCCCACCGGCCACCACGGGCTAACCTCGGCGCCATGTCGACGCCCCGTATCTCCTAGCTGACGGACCCGCCTCCACGCCACCCGTGTGTCCGTTCGCTGTTACGGAGCGTCATCCCCTTGATCACCACCCGTGGTGTCGACGTGCGCGTCGCCGCCCGCCTGCTGCTGTCCGACCTCACCCTCCACATCGCCCCCGGCGACCGCATCGGCCTGGTCGGCCGCAACGGCGCCGGCAAGACCACCCTGCTCGCCACCCTCGCCGGCCGGCTGCGCCCCGCCGCCGGGACCGTCACCCGTACCGGCCCGGTCGGCTACCTCGCCCAGGACTCGCGCGCCGCGGACCCGGCCGTCACCGTCACCGGGCGGATCCTGTCCGCGCGCGGCCTGGACACCGCCGTCCAGGACCTGCGCGCCGCCGAGCACGCCATGGCCACCGCCGACCCCCACGACCAGCGCGCGCAGCGCCGGGCCATGGCCGCCTACACCCGGGCCGAGGCCGAGTTCCAGGCCCGCGGCGGCTACCCGGCGGAGGCCGAGGCAGCGCGGGTCGCGGCCGGCGTCGGCCTGTCCGGCCCGGTGCTGGACAGCCCCCTCGGCGCGCTCTCCGGCGGCCAGCGCCGTCGGGTCGAACTGGCCCGGATCCTCTTCGCCGACCATGCCACCCTGCTGCTCGACGAGCCCACCAACCACCTCGACGCGGACGCCGTCGCCTGGCTGCGCGGCTACCTGGCCGGCTACCCGGGCGGGCTGGTGCTGATCAGCCACGACGTGCCACTGCTGGCCGGCACCGTCAACCGGGTCTTCCACCTCGACCCGCAGCGCGCCACCGTCGACGTCCACAACACCGGCTGGGACGCCTACCTGGCCCAGCGCGCGGCCGACGAGCGCCGCCGCGCCCGAGAGCGGGCCAACGCCGAACGCAAGGCCGCCGCCCTGCACGCCCAGGCCGACCGGATGCGGGCCAACGTGGCGACCGCCGTCACCGCCCGCTCGATGGCCCGCCGCGCCGACCGGATGCTCGCCGCGCTCGAACCCGTCCGCCAGGCCGAGCGCACCGCCCGCATCCGGCTGCCCGAGCCGGCGCCCTGCGGCCGGATGCCGCTCGGCGCGGTCGGCCTCGCCAAGTCGTACGGCGGGCGGGCCGTGCTCGACGGGCTCGATCTCGCCGTCGACCGGGGCAGCCGGCTCGTCGTGCTCGGCCCCAACGGGGCGGGCAAGACCACGCTGCTGCGGATGCTGGCCGGCCGGGAAGCCCCGGACGCGGGGCGCGTCGTGCCCGGGCCCGGACTGCGGCTCGGCTACTTCGCGCAGGAGCACGACACCATCGATCCGGGCCGCACCGTCCGGGAGAACCTCGCCGCGGCCGCCCCCGGGCTCACCGACGGCGACGTGCGGCACGTGCTCGGCGCGTTCCTGTTCCGGGGCGACGACGCCGACAAACCGGCCGGGGTGCTGTCCGGCGGCGAGAAGACCAGGCTCGCCCTGGCCGGGCTGGTCCACTCGGGCGCCAACGTCCTGCTGCTCGACGAGCCCACCAACAACCTCGACCCGGCCTCACGGGCCGAGGTCCTGGCGGCCGTGGGCGGGTACCCCGGCGCGATCGTGCTGGTCACCCACGATCCCGGGGCGGTCGAGGCGCTGCGGCCGGACCGGGTCCTGCTGCTGCCCGGCGGGGACGAGGACCTGTGGAGCGAGGACTACCTCGGCCTGGTCGCCGAGGGCGAGGTGTTCTGAGCCGTCAGGGCCTGCGCGCCTCGATGAGGAACCGGGCGGAGTGGGCGGTGAACGGCCCCTCCGCCCGGATCAGGGCGTCCAGCTCGCGCAGCCGCTCCCAGTAGGCCTCGACGGTGAAGCCCGGCACCATCCAGATCACCTTGCGCAGGAACCAGACCACCGCGCCGATGTCCAGGAACTCGACCCGGAGCCGCTCGGAGCGCAGCTCGACCACCTCAAGCCCGGCGGCCCGGGCGGCCTCCGCCGCTTCCTCCGGCCGCCGGGCCCGGCGCGCCTCCGGCTGGGGCCCGAGGAAGAACTCGACCAGTTCGAACACCGAGGCCGGCCCGACGTGCTGGGCCAGGTAGCTGCCGCCGGGGCGCAGCACCCGGGCGATCTCCGCCCACCAGACGGTCACCGGGTGACGGCTGGTCACCAGGTCGAACGCGCCGTCGGCGAAGGGCAGCGGAGGCTGGTCCCCGTCCGCCGCCACGACCGCGCCGAGCGGGTGGAGCAGGGCGGTCGCCCTCGCCAGGTTCGGCGGCCACGCCTCGGTGGCGGCCATCGTCCGGGGGAAGCGGTCGGCCACACCGGCGAGCACCTCGCCGCCGCCGGTCTGGACGTCGAGCGCCGCCGAGGCCTGCGACAGCCGCTGCCCCAGGAGGCGCTGGTAGCCCCAGGACGGGCGCTCCTCGGTGGCCCGGCCGTCCAGCCAGGAGAAGCCCCAGCCGTCGACCGGGGCCTCGGCCGCCTCGTCCACCAGTTCCTCGAACGTGCGCTCCATGCCGCCCATCCTGCCCCGTCCGGCTCCGGCGCGCCCTACAGCTGTGCGGCGATCAGCTCGTTGCCGTAGAGGTCCTGGAAGTGCAACGACCGGCCCGGCCCGCCGTCCGGCGCGCCGGGCCGGGTGGGCACGCCGGACTCCGTCAGCCGGGCCGCCACCCGGTCGAGGTCGTCCGTGTAGAGCACCAGCAGCGGCATGCCGCCCGTCTGGCGCCCCACCGCCGCCCGCGCGTCCGCCGACTCCGCCGGCATCAGCCACAGCCCCGCCGTCGCCCCCGGCTCGCCCATCGGGCCGACGTGCAGCAGCCGGTAGCCGTCGAGGTCCCCGTCGAAGAGCACGGTGAAGCCGAGCACGTCCCCGTAGAAGGCGAGCGCCGCCTCGGCGTCCTCGACCAGCACCACCGTCCGGCCGACCGCCGTGAACAACCCTGCCGTCACGCCCTGTTCGTCATCCATGCCGCGACGGTAGACCACCCCACCGACACTCGGCGGCGTGCCCGCGTCCGGGCGGTCACCCTGGACGCCTCCGCTACGCCCGCGTCCCCCTGGCGAGCCGCCGGAGAGGACCGGACGCCCCGCCGGGTTCCCTGCCACGATCCCCACCCGTCCCGCCCGTCGAGCGGCGACCAGCCACACGGCAGCGACGGCACGGTGAGCCCCGGGCGGTCGCTCCGGTCGGCGGCGGGACCCTGCGGCCTCGCGTTCGACGCCTCGAACGGCGTACCCGGGTCCGTGGCGGACTCCGTCGGACCCGTGTCGGCGCACAGAACGGAACCCCACCCATGCCGGGCGTGGCCAACACCCCGGATCAACCAGCCCACGGCCCAACTCCCCCCATCGCACGCACAGTACGACCGCCGCGACGACACGGTGCGCCCGGGCGATCGCACCGGCCGACGACGGACACACCACCTCGCCCTCGACGCCTCGGCAGGCAAGCCGCTCGCTCGGCACGCCCCGACGCCTGGCCGGAGCCCACCGGAATGTGGCGGCCACAGGAAGGGAACCCCACCCATGCCAGCCACAGCCGACACCCGGACCCAACCAGCCCATGGCCCCACCCCCACCGCACACACGACGCAACCGCCCCGACAACGGTGACGACACAACGCGCCCGGGCGATCGCACCGACCGACGACGGACACACCACCTCGCCCTCGACGCGGAACGTATATCGGTCCACAGAACGCGACCCCACCCGTGCCAGCCACACCGAACCGGCCCATGGCCCCACGCCCGGCGGCATCATCACCTCCCGGAGCCGGGCGGCGCACGGCTCAGGCAGCCGCCACCGCCTCCCACCCGGCCCGTCGGGCGGCGACCGTCCAGGCGGCGGTGACGGCGCCGTGTGCCTGGGCGGTCGCCTCGGCGGTGTCGGCCGGGAGGTGCAGTGGGGTGCCGAGGTGGACGTGGAGGGTGGGGCGGCGGACGGGGGCGGTGGCCAGGCCGGCGAGTTGCTTGAGCGGACCGCCGGAGGTGATCCGGCGGGACCCGGCCTGGCCGAGCGGGACGACCGGCGCACCGGTGGCCCGCGCCAGCCGGGCCAGGCCGCTGCGGAACGGGCCGGGCGGCAGTTCCCCGGAGTCGCGGCGGCGCGGCAGCCCACCCTCGCCGTAGATCAGCACGACCCGTCCGGCCGCCAGTGCCTCGGCCGCCGCGTCGAGCGACTCCGCCGCCCGCGCGGTGCCCCGGTGGACGGCGATGTGGCCTTCCCGGCGCAGCGCCGGTCCGAGCAGCGGGATCCGCCACAGCCCGGCGGTGGCCAGGACGACCGGCCGGGCACCGAGCCGGTGCAGGGCGGCCAGGACGACGGCGGGGTCCGCGAGCGAGGTGTGGTTGGCCGCGACGATGCTGCCCGGCGCGGGGCTGCCGGTGTCGGCGGTGACGTCCAGGCGCCCGAAGGCGGGCAGGAGCAGGGTGGCGGCGCGGCTCAGCATGGCGGTGGTGTGGGTCCTCTGTGACGGTGGTCCGGGTCTGCGGGTCCTGTCGGCCAGTCTGCGCGGGTCGGCCGGGCGGCGCCTGAGTACTCGTACTCAGCCGGGTGCGGGTACCGATTCGCGTTCGAGGGCGCGGCCCGGACACTGCCGGTCGCCGATCACGGCCAGTCCCGGCGAGGGCCGACGAGGTCGGGCCCGGTGTGCAGGGAAGCAGGTGTCGCACGCGCCCGCAGATGAAGCCTCATGACCAACGGCGGTCACGAGGCGTCCAGTCGGGCGCCACAACCGTCCTCGGAATCCCCGCTGCATCTGGACGCGACGGGCGTTCGCCGCGCGGCGGACGGTCGTCGCGTCTAGGCTCGTCCGGATGAGGCGACGACTGGATGTGATCGATCAGGCCCTGTTCCAGCGGATCGCCGTGGCCCGCCGCCCGTTCGGTGCCGGGTCGCGGGTCGGGCCGTGGCTGCGCGGGCTGAGCCGCGCCGCCGACCACGGGGTGCTGTGGTTCGGCGCGGCCGCCGTGCTCGGGGCGGTCGGTGGGCGGGCCGGGCGACGGGCGGCGCTGCGCGGGGTCGGTTCGCTGGCCCTGGCCTCCTCGGCTGCCAACATCGCCGCCAAGCAGCTCACCCGCCGGCCGCGTCCGCGGCTCGACCCGGTGCCGGCCGCCCGGCGGTTGCTCCGCCAGCCGATCACCACCTCCTTCCCCTCCGGGCACTTGGCCACCGCTGCCGCCTTCGCCACGGCGGTGGCGATCGAATCGCCTGCGGCGGCGGCCGTGGTGGCACCGGTCGCGCTGGCGGTCGGGTTCTCCCGGGTCTACACCGGGGCGCACTACCCGGGCGACGTGCTGGCGGGGTTCGCGCTCGGTTCGGCGCTCGCGACGCTCACCCTCCGGTGGTGGCCCCGCTCCTCCGACGTGCCGCCCCCGGCCGCACCGCCGCGACGGCCGGCTCCGGCGCTGGCCGAGGGGGCGGGGCTGTCCGTCGTGGTCAACTCCGGCTCGGGCAGCGGCGCGCTGGCGGCCGACGGCCCCGAGGACACCGCCGCCGCGCTGCGCGAGCTGCTGCCCCGGGCCGACGTCCGGATCTGCGGGCCCGGGGACGACCTGCCGGCCCTGCTCACCGAGGCCGCCGACCGCGCCGCGGCCGCCGGCGGCGCGCTCGGGGTCTGCGGGGGCGACGGCAGCGTCAACCTGGCCGCCGGGCTGGCCGTCGAGCGGGGCCTGCCGCTCGCGGTCTTCCCCGGCGGCACGCTCAACCACTTCGCGATGGACCTCGGCATCGACGGCATCGAGGCGACCGCGGCCGCCGTGACCGCCGGGCGGGCCTGCGGGGTGGACCTCGGGCTGGCCGCCGACGACACCGAGCGGCGGTACTTCCTCAACACGTTCAGCCTGGGCGTCTACCCGGAACTGGTCCGGGTGCGCGAGGAGTTCGAGGCCAGGCTGGGCAAGTGGCCGGCGCTCGCGGTGGCCACGGCCCGGGTCCTGGCGACCGCCGAACCGGTCACCGTCCGCGCCGCCGGGCGCGACCGCCGGCTCTGGCTGCTGTTCGCCGGCAACGGCGCCTACGACCCGCCCGGCTTCGCCCCGACCCACCGCACCGGGCTCGCCGACGGCCTGCTGGACGTCCGAGTGGTCGACGGCGGACAACCGTTCGCCCGGACCCGGCTCGCCGCCGCGTTCCTGTCCGGCACGCTCGCCGGTTCCCGGGTCTACCACGCCGCCCGGATCCGGGCCCTCGACCTGGAGGACCTGGGCGACGCGGACCGGATCGCCGTCGACGGCGAGTCCGTGCCCGCCACCGGTGCGCTCCGACTGGCCAAGTCCCACCGGGCGCTGACCGTCTACCGGCCCGGGACGGACTGAACCGGAGAGCGCCGGAAACGCCGGGGACGGGCCGTTCACGCCTCGGTAGCGTGACCGCATGAGCGAACCGACCCGCCCGACCGCCGCGCCCGTCCCCGGGGCCGTCGACTCCCTCACCCGCTTCTACGACCAACTGGCCGCCGACTACCACCTGGTGTACGCCGACTGGGAGGCGAGCGTGGCCCGGCAGGGCGCGAGCCTCGACGCGCTGCTCCGTGCCCGGCTCGGCGACGCGCCGGCGGACGTCCTCGACTGCGCCTGCGGCATCGGCACCCAGGCGCTCGGGCTCGCCGCTCTCGGCCACCGGGTCACCGGCACCGACCTCAGTCCGGCGGCCGTCGCCCGGGCGGCTCGGGAGGCCGCCGCGCGCGGTGTGCGCCTTCCGGTCGCGGCCGCCGACATGCGCCGGCTCCCTTGCGCCGACGGGCGGTTCGACGCCGTGGTGTGCGCCGACAACGCGCTGCCGCACCTGCTCACCGCCGAGGACGTGCGCGCCGCGTTCGCCGAACTGCACCGGGTGCTGCGCCCCGGCGGCCTGTTGCTGCTCTCCACCCGCCCGTACGACGAACTCCGGCGCACCCGGCCGACGTCGACGGCGCCGCAGGTGTCGGCGGACGGCGGTCGGCGGACCGTCACCTTCCAGTTGTGGCACTGGCACGAGGACGGCGAGCGCTACGACCTGGAGCACTTCCGGCTCGCCCAGTGGGACGCCCGGGCCGGCGGGGACGGCGGGTGCGGGGACGGCGAGGAGTGGGACGGCGAGGAGTGGGGGCCGGTGAGCGTGCGCCGTGCGTCCTACTGGGCGCTCACCCGGGACCGGCTCAGCGGGTTCGCCACCGAGGCGGGCTTCGCCGCGGTGGAGTGGCTGCCGCCCGCCGTCACCGGCTTCTTCCAGCCGCTCCTGCTCGCCCGTGCCGCTCGCCCGGCCCGGTAGCTCCGGCACTTCCCGCCACGTAACGACGGACCGGGCCTGGCGACACGCAGGTCCACCCGTCCGGGTGACATTCCAGCCTTTGACGCGACAGCGGTCCCTAGGGTTCGAAGCACCGTTGGTTCACGAAGGGATAACCACCATGTACCGCACAGTCCGTACGTTCGCCGTCCTCGTCGCCGCCGTCGGCGCCGTTTCCCTGCCCACCCAGGCCTTCGCCGACGAGGTGACGGTCAACACCACGACCATCACCGTCATCGGCACGGGCAACCAGCTCGCCGGCGGCGAGATCACCAACGTGGGCGGCGACGCCATCATCGGTTCCTTCGACGGCATCGACGTCCACTGACCCCATCGCCCCACCTAACCCGCACCGCCCGCGCCCGTCCCAGGCGCGGGCGGTGCCGCGTGGGACCGGGGAATCGCCCCACTCCCCCCGTCAGGCCCGGCCGCCGAACCGCCACGGGTGGACCTCGACGGCGGCGTACCGGTCGGCGGTGAGGACGGCCCGGGCGGTGTGCGGGTCGGGGGCGCGGAGCAGGACGGCGGTGCCCAGCCAGGTGTCGCCGTCGTCGGAGAGGAGCGGGCCGTAGGCGATCAGCTCGTCGCGTCCGGGCGGGGGCGTGAGGTCGGCGGGCCGGCCGGCGCCGAGGCCGAGCACCAGGTGGCGGTCACCGCCGCTGCGGCCGCCGGGGAACTCCGCCATGGTGCGCCCCAGGAGGTTGCACCAGCGCCGCAGCAGGACGTCGCGGTAGACGCCGGCCTGGTAGCAGGGCTCGTCGAAGGCGAACGCACGGGCGGCGGCCGGGTCCGGCAGGTCGAGAATGTGGACGCTGCCGGTGGGGTCGCCACCACCGTCGCCGTCGGCGTCGCTGTCGGCGAACGTGGGGCCGCGGGCGATCATCTCCGCGGCGTACCCGTCCATGTAGGACCAGTGCTCCTCCCGGAGATCGTGGCGCAGTGCCCCGGAGTGCGGCCGGTCACGGTGGTGGACGAAGAACTCCATACCCGGCACAGTGCCGTCCTGGGGCCGGCGTGTCGACCCGATTCCGGCGACGGCGCCGGCAACCCGGTCCGTCCCCGTCCTCCCGAGCCGTCACCTGGGCCGCGGCGCGGGTTCGGGCCGGTAGTAAGGCTCCCGCAGGGTCCGACGGTTCCCGGCGGCCGGACGGTCGGGGTCAGGTCGGCGAAGCGGTGGCCTTCGCCGAACTCGGCCGCGAAGCGGCCCGCAGCCAGCTGCTGACCGTCATGCCGACGACCGTCGCGGACGGCGCCCTCGGCATCCTGGGCGAACCGACCGCCGCCGCCGAACGGCAGGTCGACCCGGACGTCGAGCGGCTGCTGGGCGCCCGGCCACGCCCCTTCGCCGCGTGGGCCCACCGGAACGCCGCCGCCTTCAGGTGACCGGCCCCCGGGCCGCACCGCTACCCCAGGACCGGCCGCCCGGCGGAGCACCGCCCGCTCACGTCTCGCGCTGCGGGTGGTACTCCGCCTCGGTTATGCCGAAGGTCCAGGCCACCCCGGCGCGGGCGGTGAGCGTGCTGGGCGGCACCCGCAGCCAGTAGGTGCGGAAGGTGCCGTCGGGCTCGGCGGTCGAGTTGACCACCTCGACCATCACCACCGGCTCGTCCTCCGGCAGGTCGATCCGCCAGAGCACACCGGTCTCGTCCTGGTGCACCGGGACGGCGCCGGAGTCGGCCAGGTAGCGCTCGTAGCCGTAGTGCTCCAGCAGGACGCGGCGCAGCTCGGCGTTCTCCTCGGTGCGGATCCGCTCGGCCGTGACGGCGCCGAGCCCGGCGAGGAAGTCGGCGGGCACGGGCATGCCCCGCCAGGCGTGCATGGTGAAGCCGTCGGAGTACGCGAGGGCCGGACCGTCGGCGTGGTCGAGCCGGCCCGCCTCGTCGCGGTGCAGTTCCACCGGGCGCTCGCTGAGCAGCACGACCTCCTCGTACGGCCACCACCAGCCGGCGCCGCGCGCGACCTCGGCCAGCGCGGCGATCGCCCCGCCCTCGGTGCCGCCGGGCGCGTCCGGCCCCGCCCCCAGCACCCCGGCCGCCTCGAAGGCGGCGAACCACGGCGCGTCGTGCTGGCCCCGGACGGCGTCGAGCAGCGCGATCCGGGCGGCGACCCGGCGCTCGCGCGCCGCATCGACCACGTCGCCCTCGTCGTTCTCGATGTCCGGCTCGGGCGCGATCCGGTCGAGGACGGCGCGGCGGATCCGGTCGGCGAGCGTGTTGGTCACCGGCCCGAGCTCGCCGCCGGTGAGCGCCCACAGCGGCGCCCAGCCGGCCGCGCCGGTCCGCTCGACGGCCTGTCGGCGGACGGCGTCCCACGGCAGGGTCCGCACCGTCTCGCGCACCGTCACGGCGCCCGCCGCGCGCAGCTCCAGCGCCGCCTGCGCAGCCGCCAGCGGCGAGCCGAACCAGCGGAAGTCCGCCGGCTCGGCCAGGCCCACGGCCCGGTAGGCGGCCCGCACCGCGCGCTCGACGCCCGCACGGTCACCCGGACCGGTGGCCGCGGCGGCCGCCCGCCAGCGGGCCGTCGCCTCGGCGGGCCCGTCCGCCACGGGGGCCGGTGCCGTCTGTCCAGTCACCATCACATTCTCCGTTCCCACCCGGGCACCCTGCCCGGCCGTGCCGCGGACGCCGCGCGCCCGCCCCGATCCGTTTCCGTCGTCCGCGCGCCCCGGCGCGCGTCGTCGTCCGTCAGTCCGTCAGCCCGTCAGTCCGCGACCATGCGCACCGCGCCCGGCACGTACTCGCGCTGGCGGACCACCCGGTACCAGCCCTTGGGCAGCGGGATCGCCGCGTGCTCCTCGTGCACCACCCGGCCGCCCTCCGGCAGGTGCAGCCACGCGGTACCGAACGGCCCCGACTCGCGCCGCAGCTCGCCCGGGCCGACCACGGCGTGCGCATGCCCGGTGACCTCGCCGAGCGCCAGCACCAGCCGCCCTCGCGCGTCCCTGGGCTGCGCGGCCAGCGCCACCACCCGGACCGGCACCGCCGGCTCCTCCACCGGCACCATCAGCACATCTCCCTGACGGAACATCAGCTCTCCCTCGCCGACTCGACGCCACATCGGAATCCCACGTCACGGACCATAGGGCAGGGGTCTGACAACGAGGACGCGGACGGCATCGCCTGGGTCCCGCCCCCGTGTCCGACCCGGCGGCAGCCGCTCGCGGGACGGGTCGTCGCACCGCTCGACCAGCAGCGAGCGGCGCGACCGCGACCGGACGCCCGACGACCGACCGGAAGTCCACGGCCGGCGGAAGCCCCGGTCCGGTGGCGACCGCCACCGGGCAACGGACTCCGACAGGGGCGACCCACCGCCGTGCGGCCGGAGCCCGAGCCCCGCCCACCGGCTCGACGGCCCGGAACCCCGGTGGCGCCCGGCGCCCGGCGCCCGGACGGCGGTCGTGGGGGCTGTGCCGGACGGGGCAGGTGGGACGTGAGGTGGCGCCGGGACAACGCGCCCGGGGACCGCCCCGGGCACCGGATTGTCGGTCGGGGCTGGTAGACACTTGTTCGGCCCGCACCGACCCTCCGAGGAGCAGCGCATGACGGTCAACAACCACATCGAGGAGTTCCACGGCCTTCCCGTGTTCGACTTCGTCGCCGCCGTCGACGAGGGCGCCGACCTGCCGGAGCCGGCCGCCGCGGCCTGGAAGATCGGCATCGAGTTCGAGGCGGAGCAGGACTGGGTCTCGCGCTGGCAGCAGTTCCTGGACCGCGTGGACGTCTCCCGGGTCACCGCCGTGGTGGTCGGCGAGTGGTCGCAGGACGGCCCGGACAGCTTCGCCGGACCGCTGGCCGCGATCCTCGGCGCCGCCGATCGGCTGCCCGCGCTGCGCGGCCTGTTCATCGGCGACATCACGTACGAGGAGAACGAGATCTCCTGGATCGACATGACCGACGTGACGCCGGTGCTGACGACCTTCCCCCTGCTCACCGAGCTGGTCGTGCGCGGCGCCTCCGACGAGTCGGTCGAGGGCGAGGGCGTGATGCTCCGGCCGGTGCGGCACGAGCACCTGCGGGCGCTGCGGTTCGAATCCGGCGGCCTGCCCGCCGCGGTGCCGCAGGCGGTCGCGGCGAGCGAGCTGCCCGCACTGGAGCGGCTGGAGTTCTGGCTCGGGGTGGAGAACTACGGCGGCACCACGCAGCTGGCCGACCTGGAGCCGTTCCTGGACGGCACGCGCTTCCCCGCGCTGCGCCACCTCGGCCTGCAGAACAGCGAGATCCAGGACGAGATCGCCGCCGCCGTCGCGCACGCCCCGGTGGTGCCCCGGCTGGAGTCGCTGAACCTGTCGATGGGTGTCTTCACCGACCAGGGCGCGACGGCACTGCTGGAGGGCCAGCCGCTCACCCACCTCAAGTCCCTCGACCTGCACCACCACTACCTCACCGACGCCATGCAGCAGCGGCTGCGCGAGTCGCTGTCCGGCGTGGCGATCGACCTCTCCGAGCCCGGCAAGCCCGACGACCGGTGGCGCTACGTCGCCGTGGCCGAGTAGCAGCCCGCGCGTCGAGCGCCCCGTCAGCCCGTTCGTCCAGCACCCGCTCCAGCACCGACCAGCCATGCCGCCCAGGGGGGCACCGTGTTCATCACCAACACCGTCGACCGCTTCCTCCACCTGCCGGTCGTCAACGTCTCGCTCAACGAGCCCCACCGGCACGAACGGCGCCGGTCGACCGACGAGCTGCCCGCGGCGGACGCCGCCGCCTGGCGGCTGACCGTCGGCTACGGCTCGAAGCACGGCTTCGACGAGCTCTGGTCGGCCTTCCTCTCCGCGGTCGATCCGGCCGCCGTCCGCGCCCTGCTCATCGGCCCCTGGTGGGTCCGGGACTACGTTCCGGTGCGCGAGACGCTCGACCGGGTCGTCGCCGACGCCGATCGGTTCCCCGCCCTGGAGGCGCTCTTCATCGCCGACGTGACCTCGGAGGACTGCGAGATCTCCTGGCTGGAGATGTCGGACGTCACCCCGGTGCTGAAGGCGTTCCCGCAGCTCACCGACCTGGTGGTGCGCGGCGGCAACGGCCTGCGGCTCGACCCGGTCCGGCACGACCGGCTGACCGACCTGCGGTTCGAGAGCGGCGGGCTGCCCGACGACGTGGTGCGGGCGGTCGCGGCGAGCGAGCTGCCCGCACTGGAGCGCCTCGAACTGTGGTTCGGCGTGGACGAGTACGGCGGCGACGCGACGATCGACGACGTCGCGCCGATCCTGACCGGCACCCGGCTGCCGTCGCTGCGCCACCTCGGCCTGGAGAACAGCGAGTTCCAGGACGAGATCGCCGCCGCCGTGGCGCACGCCCCGGTGGTGGCGCAGCTGGAGTCGCTCAGCCTGGCGATGGGCGTGCTGAGCGACGACGGCGCGGCTGCGCTGCTCGACGGCCAGCCGCTCACCCACCTCAAGTCCCTCGACCTGCACCACCACTACCTCACCGACGCCATGCAGGAGCGGGTGTGCCAGGCGCTCCCCGGCGTGGACGTCGACCTCTCCGACGCCGAGGAGGACGACGAGGACGAGTGGCGCTACGTCGCGGTGGCCGAGTAGGCGGGCACCGATGCTGACCACGACCGACCGTGCCGCCGGCCCGGCCCGGACCACACACCCGGCGGGGCCCGCGCACCGGCTCCCGGCGGACGGGCGGCTGACCGTGCTCGGCAACCCCGGCCATCGCCGGGTGACGCTGTTCACTGCCGCCGCCCGGGCCGCCGGCCTGCCCGAGCCCACCGTCCTCCCCTGGCTCGACCTGCTGCGCGGCGGCTACCGGCTGCCCGCGGGCACCGTGCTGCGGATCGAGTCACCGGGCGAGGAGGAGGCGGTGGACGCGCTCCTGCGCCGGCCGGCGCTCGGCGCACGGTACGCGCCGACCCGGGTCGAGGGCGGCGCCGCCTGGTACGCCGGGGTGACGGCCGCGCTGCGCGCGCTGGCCCGGACCCCCGGGGTGCGGCTGCTCGGCGACCCGGAGGAGATCGCCGTGATGTTCGACAAGCGGCGGGCGCACGCGCTGCTGTCGCACGCCGGGGTGCCGGTGCCGCGCGCCCTCGACGGGGCCGCCGTCACGGGCTGGGACGACCTGCGCGCCCGGTTGGACGCCGAGGGGCTGCGCCGGGTCTTCGTCAAACCGTCCCACGGCTCCTCCGCTTCGGGCGTGGTGGCACTGGAGTTCGGTCCGCGCGGCCAGCTGCGGGCCACCACCTCGGTGGAGCTCGCCGACGGAGGGCTGCACAACTCGCTGCGGGTCCGGCGCTACCAGGAGGAGCGGGCGGTCGCGGAGCTGGTCGACCGGCTCGCCCCGGACGGCCTGCACGTCGAGCAGTGGGTGCCGAAGGCCTCCCAGTCGGGCCGCTCGGCCGACCTGCGGGTCGTCGTGGTCGCCGGACGGGCCACCCATGTGGTGGTCCGCACCAGCGCCCAGCCGATGACCAACCTTCACCTCGGCGGCGCCCGGGGCAGCCTGGAGCTGGCCCGCCAGGCCGCAGGTCCGGCCTGGCCGGACCTGCTGGAAACCGCGGAGCGGGCGGCCGCCTGCTTCCCGAACTCCCCGATGGTCGGCGTCGACGTGCTGCCGACCGCCGCCTGGCGACGGGCGGTGGTCGGCGAGGTCAACGCCTTCGGCGACCTGCTGCCCGGCCTCCCCGGCCTGCCCGAAGGCCCGGCCGAGGGCCTCGACACCTACGCCGCCCAACTCGCCGCCCTCGGCGCACCGGCGACCACGACCGCGACCGCAGCCACGACCGCTACCGCGCCGTCGGCACCACCGCACCTGACGATCCACCCACGTACGGAACAGCCCCGATGAACCACCAGCCCAGTACCTCCGCCCTCGCCTCCGCCCCCGCCGCCCCGACCGGGTCCCCCGACATGAACGCCGTGGTGGGCAGCCACGACCTGCTGCTCGTCACGCTCGACACCCTGCGCTTCGACGTCGCCGAGGAGCTGGCCGCCGCCGGACGGATCCCCAACCTGGCCGCCCACCTGCCCGGCGGGCGCTGGGAGAAGCGGCACTCCCCCGGCAGCTTCACCTACGCCGCCCACCAGGCCATCCTGGCCGGCTTCCTGCCGACCCCGGCCTCGCCCGACGGGCCGCACCCGCGCCTGTTCGCCGCCCGGTTCGCCGGTTCGGAGAGCACCGCTCCGCGCACCTGGGTGTTCGACGCGCCGGACCTGCCGGGCGCGCTCGCCGCCACCGGCTACCGGACGGTCTGCATCGGCGGTGTCGGCTTCTTCAACAAGCAGGGGCCGCTGGGCTCGGTGCTGCCCGGTCTCTTCCAGGAAAGCCACTGGTCGCCGGAGATGGGCGTGCCCTCGCCCACCTCCTTCGAGGAGCAGGTCGCCCGCGCGGAGCAGGTCACCGCCGAGCAGCCCGCCGGGCAGCCGCTCTTCCTCTTCGTCAACGTCCCGGCGCTGCACCAGCCGAACTGGTTCCACCTGCCCGGCGCGACGCGCGAGCACGGTGACAGCCGGGCGAGCCACGCGGCCGCGCTGGAGTACGTGGACGCACACATCGGCCGGCTGTTCGCAGCGATGAGCGCACGGCGGCCGTGCTTCGCGATCGTCTGCTCGGACCACGGCACGGCCTACGGGGAGGACGGCTACACCGGCCACCGGATCGGCCACGAGGTCGTCTGGACGGTGCCGTACGCCCACTTCACGCTCCCCGCGAGCACCCCGCCGTCCGCCGCGCCCGCCGAGGAGACCGCATGACCACCGCCCCCGTCCGGCCGACCGACGGCACGGCGCCCGCCACCACGCCCACCCCCGTTCCCGCGTCCGCGACTACGACCGCGACCGCAGCGGCCACCGGGCTGCCGTACGCGCCGCCGTACCAGTCGTACGTCTACGCCTACCCCCACAAGACCGCGTACCGCGCGCTGCCGGACCGCCCGCCGCTGCGCGAGCTGTGGACGGGCGAGGCGCAGCACGCGCTCTCCCTCTACCTGCACATCCCGTTCTGCGAGGTGCGCTGCGGCTTCTGCAACCTGTTCACCCGGATCGGCGGTCCGGACGGTCTGACCACCGCCTACCTGGACGCCCTCGACCGGCAGGCGGACGCCGTGCGCGCGGCGCTGGACGAGGACGCCCGGTTCGCGCTCGCCGCGTTCGGCGGCGGCACCCCCACCTATCTGAGCGCCGCCGAACTGGAGCGGCTCTGCGACATCGCCGAGCACCGGATGGGCGCCGACCTGCGGGCGGTCCCGCTGTCCGTCGAGGCCTCCCCCGCCACCGCCACGGCCGACCGCCTCTCCGTGCTCGCCGAGCGGGGCACCACCCGGCTGAGCCTGGGCGTGCAGTCCTTCGTCGACGCGGAGGCCCGTTCGGCGGTCCGTCCGCAGAAGCGCGCCGACGTCGAGGCCGCACTGGGCCGGATCCGCGACGCCGGGTTCCCGGTCCTCAACATCGACCTCATCTACGGCATCGACGGCCAGACCGAGGCCAGTTGGCTCCACTCGCTGGACGCCGCGCTGGCCTGGGAGCCCGAGGAGCTCTACCTCTACCCGCTCTACGTGCGCCCGCTGACCGGCCTGGCGCGGCGCGGGGAGGCGGAGAGCCCGGTCCAGTGGGACGCCCGCCGACTCGCGCTCTACCGGGCCGGCCGCGACCACCTGCTCGCCCACGGCTACCAGCAGGTGTCGATGCGGATGTTCCGCCGGGCGGCCGCACCGCAGGCCGGGGTGAGCGAGTACGCCTGCCAGACCGACGGCATGGTCGGTCTCGGCTGCGGCGCCCGCTCCTACACGTCCCGGCTGCACTACTCCTTCGACTACGCGGTGGACGCCACCGAGGTGCGCCGCATCATCGACGACTACGTGGCCACCGAGACCTTCGACCGCGCGGTGGTCGGCCGGGCCATGACGCCGTCCGAGGCGCGGCGGCGGCACCTCGTGCAGTCGCTGCTCCAGGCCGAGGGGGTGGCGCTCGCCGAGTACCGGGCCCGCTTCGGCAGCACGCCGGACGAGGACTTCCCCGCCGAGCTGGCGGAGTTCCAGGCCCGCGGCTGGCTCGCGAACGCCCCGGACGACGCGGACGACCCGGAGGCCACGGGCGGCACGGGCGGCTCGCTCCGGCTGTCCCCCGAGGGCCTCGCGCACTCGGACGCGGTCGGCCCGATGCTGTTCTCGCCCGAGGTGCGCACGCTGATGGCCGGGTACGAGGCGAAATGACCTTCCTCGGCATGCCCTCGGCCGGGCCTCCCACGGACGTCCCCGCCACCGACCTCCCCGCCACCGACCTCCCGAGCGTCGGCGGCCCGGCCGGAGGGCCCATCGACCTCAGCCTGCTCTACCGGGGCCCGCTGGCCTCCTGCGACTACGACTGCCCGTACTGCCCCTTCGCCAAGCGGCGCGACACACCCGGCCAACTGCGCGCCGACCGCGCCGCGCTGGAGCGGTTCACCGGCTGGGTGGCCGGCCGGGCAGGCACCGGCGACACGGTCTCGGTGCTGTTCACACCGTGGGGCGAGGGGCTGGTGCGGTCCTGGTACCGGCGCGCCATGGTCGAGTTGAGCCATCTGCCGCACGTCCGGCGGGTCGCCGTCCAGACCAACCTCAGCTGCCGTACCGGCTGGCTGGCCGAAGCGGACCTCACCGCCCTCGCGCTCTGGGTCACCTACCACCCGGGCCAGGTCGACCACGACCGCTTCCTCGCCAAGTGCCGTGAACTCGACGCCCTGGGCGCGCGGTACAGCATCGGGGTGGTGGGGCAGCCGGAGCACCTGGCGGCGGCCCGGCGGCTGCGCGCCGAGCTGTCCCCGGCGGTCTACCTCTGGATCAACGCCGCCGAGGGCCGCACCTACACCGACGCCGAGGCGGCCGACTGGACCGCGCTCGACCCGCACTTCGGCTTCAGCCGACAGGCCCACCCCAGTGCCGGCCGCCCCTGCCGCACCGGCGAGTCGGTCCTGTCGGTCGACGGCGACGGCACCGTCCGCCGGTGCCACTTCGTCCGCGAGGAACTCGGCAACCTCTACGACGGCTCCTACCGGCCCCGGCTCGCCCCACGACCCTGCCCGCTCCCGGTCTGCGACTGCCACATCGGCTACGTCCACCTGGAGAGCCTGCCCCTGTACGACGTCTTCGCCGGAGGCGTCCTGGAACGCATCCCGCACACCTGGTGACGAGACGTCGCGGGGCGAAAACCTGTTGCGGGCCGACCACAGCGCGTGACACCGTAACCGTGATCCCGAAGATGGTGATCCAGCGAAAGGGCTGATCATGACAGCTTGTGCCGTACCGGGCCTGGTGCTCGGCGACCCGTCGGTCCGCACGCCGACCGGGGAGCCGCAGCTCGTCTGACCCACCGTCGTTCCCCTCCTCGTCGGCGTGTTCTTCGTGCCCATTCGCACGTTCGACCACGAGGAGTCCCGGTGCCCGCCACCGTCCACACCACCCTCACACCCGTCACGGC
The DNA here is from genome assembly GCF_042802195.1 of Kitasatospora sp. NPDC057500. Taxonomy (NCBI): domain Bacteria; kingdom Bacillati; phylum Actinomycetota; class Actinomycetes; order Kitasatosporales; family Streptomycetaceae; genus Kitasatospora; species Kitasatospora sp. NPDC057500. Next base: position 82,774 of record NZ_JBHVER010000003.1, read on the forward strand.
CCTGCCCGCCCGCTGGCACAGTGAGAACGGCACACCTCCGCCGAGCCGTGTCGTGCTCGCCGACGACCGGCTGCGGGCCGATGCCGCCCACCGCCTCGCCTCCACCGGCAACGCCCTGCTCTGGCAGGGCGACTACCACGGTGCCCGCCAGTTGCTCGCCGCCCTCGCCCGCCGGGCCGAGCACGGGACCCGCCGGAGGGGCACCGCACACCCGGCCACCGCGGCCGAGGCGTTCCGGGAGCAGCGAAGCGACCGGGCCCGGACCGCACGCCTGCTCGGCCGTCTGGTGGTGCGGCTGGAGGCCGACCACGCGCTGCTGCTGCGCCGCGCGCCCGATGTCCGGCAGGCCTGCCGGGAGGCGTACGGCCCGGCGGACGGGCCCCGGGTGGTCGCGCTGAGGGAGCTGCTCGGCGTCCTCGGCGCGCGGCAGTGGCGCGAGCGGGGCGTGGAGGTGCCCGCGCTGGGGGCGCGCGTCCACCCGCACTACGGCGTGTTCTCCCCGGTCCGCGGCGAGTACGTCGACCTGGTGGCCCGGGCACCGCTGCCCACCGCAGCGGCCGGCAGCGGAACGAACGCCGGCAACAGCACCGACGCCGGCATCGACATCGACACAGCGTTCGACCTCGGTACCGGCACCGGGGTGCTGGCCGCCGTGCTGGCCCGACGGGGGGTCGGACGGGTGCTGGTCACGGACGCCAGTCCGCGCGCGCTCGACTGCGCCCGCGACAACGCCCACCGGCTGGGCCTGGCCGACCGCATCCTGGCGGCCGGCACCGGCCTCTACCCGCCGGGCGACGGGCGGGCCGCCCTGGTGGTCTGCAACCCGCCCTGGCTGCCCGCCGAGCCGACCTCCGCCCTCGAACTGGGCGTGTACGACCCGGGCGGCCGGATGCTGCACGGCTTCCTCGACGGGCTGACGGAACGGCTCGCACCCGGCGGCGAGGGCTGGCTGATCCTATCCGACCTCGCCGAACACCTGGGCCTGCGCTCGCGCGCCGACCTGCAGACCGCGTTCACCACCGCCGGTCTGCGGGTCGTCGGCCGCCTCGACGCCCGCCCCCGGCACCGCCGGGCGACCGAGGCGACCCGCCACGCCCGAGGCCGCGCCGCCGATCCGGTGCGCGCCGCTCGCGCCGCCGAGGTGACGTCGCTCTGGCGGCTCGCCCCGGCGTGACGCCCCGTTGCCCATCGGACACGCACGGACACGTACGGACCACGCAAGGGACCATGCAAGGACCACGCCGGGCGGCCGAGCGGCCGCCCGGCATGGCCACCGCCGGTCCGGCGTACCTACGCTGGAAGGACGAGGAGGCGATCAGCATGCTTGGAGACGCACCCCTGGTGGCGATCATCCCTGCCGCCGACCTGGCCCGGGCGAAGTCCTTCTACACCGACACCCTCGGCCTCGAACTCACCGACGCCGGTGCGGAGGGCGACCTGACCTTCGAGTGCGGCGGCACCGAGTTCGGCATCTACGAGACACCCAGCGGCGGACAGGCCGCCCACACCCTGGCGAGTTTCAAGGTCCCCGACCTGGACGCCGAGATGGCCGCACTGCGCGGCAAGGGCGTCGTGTTCGAGGAGTACGACTTGCCCGGGCTGAAGACCGTCGACGGCGTCGTCGAGGCCGAGGGCATGCGCGCCGCCTGGTTCAAGGACAGCGAGGGCAACATCCTCTGCCTGAACGAGCGGACCGCCGGCTGACGGCCGCCCGATCCGACACCACCTGAGCGCCCGGCCGGGACCGACCCGGCCGGGCGTCGGCCTGCCCGTTGCCGGACCACCTCGGAATCGACCTCGCACCCGCCCGAATCACGGCGGGATCGCATCAGGATCGCGTCAAGATCGCGGCGGAATCGACCGGAAATGTCCGCACACGGATCTCACATAAGCATGATCAATTCATCGAATGTCCGCATTGCACCAATATTTCCCGCAATGCCCGCTCTGCTTCTTTTGGTGCGCTGCGGGCGTTTTGCTGGTTCACGCCCGACCCGCACCCCCGACGATCGGCGGGGTTCGCCGACCGGGATTTGACGTCGGACGACGGCCTTGGGGATAGTCCGTTCCGGGCCGACGGGCGATTCCACCGATCTCCTGCTCGGGGGCAAGGAGACCGGGGGTGCGATGCGATTTCCGAAAACCGTGGGGACGGTCCTGGCCGTCGCCCTGAGCACGCCCCAGGCGCCGGTCCACGCGGCCCCGGCGGAAATCGTCGGACCACCCGCGTCCGCCGCAGGGGCCACCAGGGGCGACGAATCGTTCATGCAAATCGTCGCGCACCAGGACGACGACCTCCTCTTCATGACTCCGGACCTCAACCGGCAGTACGGGGCGCCGTCCGTCACCGTCTTCCTGACCGGCGGCGAGACCACGGGCACCCCGTTCCCCGGCCCGTGCGCCTACTCCGAGAGCCGGGACACCGGCGCCCGGGCCGCGCACGCCCGTCTGGCCGGCGTGGCCAATCCCAGCTGGAACACCGCCGCCGTACGGCTGACCAGCGGAAAGACCGTCCAGGTGGACACCCTGGACCAGGCGCCGCAGACCAAGCTGGTGTTCCTCCGGCTGCACGAGGGCGGCGACACGAACTTCCCCGCCGTCCCCGGCCAGGCCACCATCGACACCCTGTTCAACGAGGGCCCGGGCGGGCCGTCCCACCAGGCCACGCTCGGCAGCCTGCCCGCGGACGGCGAGTGCGACCCCGCATACGCGAACCAGGACTACACCCACGATGAACTCGTGGCCACGCTCACCGAACTGATGGAACGGTTCCGCCCGACCGTGCTGCGCGCCCAGGACCCACGGGTGCCCTACGGCTACAGCCGCGATCCGCAGAATCCCGCCGACCACAATGACCACATCGCCGCCGCGCGATTCGCCGGAAAGGCCGCCCTGGGTTATCACGGACCGGACGGAAACGGCCGGGTGATACTCCGTAACTACCGCGACTACAACGTCCGAATGGACCCGCCGAATCTGCCCGCGAGTGCGGCTCGGGAGAAGCGGAAGACCTTTCTCGCCTACCTCGGACCGAAGCGTTCCGTGGCCGGCGGCTGGTATTCCGGCGCCCATGACCCGCTGCCGGATCCGGACGAGCCCTATTTCTACGGCACATTCCCGTCCCGGCAGTATCCGCGGTGGTCGAACGGCACCGCCTGGGCGGCCCAGGACGCCACCGGCGCGCTGAACGCCTTCGCGGTGCTCGACAACCGGGTGCAGGCCTGGCGCGAGTCCGTACCGGGCGGCGCGTGGAGCGGACCGGTGCCCGTCCCCGGCGGCGAGGACCTCGCGCCCGCGCTCGGCCTGGTGCGGGACGCCGCCGGGCTGATCCACCTGTTCGGCATCCGACTGAGCGACGACCGGATCGTCACCGTCGCCCAGTCCGAAACCGCTCCGGGCAGTTGGGGCGAGTGGACGGTGCTCGGCACCCCCGCAGCCGCCCCCGCCCCCGGGTTCGTCGGCGGCCCCGCTCCGGTCCTCGGCGGCAACGGGCGGCTGACCGTGTTCGTCCGCAACACGGGCGGCGGCGTCAGCGCGCTGAGCCAACTGCCGGACGGCGGCTGGCCTGCGGACTGGGCCGACCTCGGCGGCGCCCGGGTGCGGGACGGCCTCGCCACCACCCTCGCCGCCGACGGCCGGATCGAACTCTTCGCGCCCACCACCGACGGCATCGGGCACTGGCGGCAGTCGGCGCCCGGCGGCCCGTTCGTCCGGGACACCGCCTTCCTCGGCCCGGCCCCGGCCGGGCCGCTCACCGTGAGCCGCGCCGACGACGGCCGGCTCGCGCTCTACTTCCACCAGGCCGGTACCGGACAGGTCGTCACCCGCTCCACGCGGCCGAACGGTTCCTGGACCACCACGCCCGAGTCACTGGGCGGCCCGGCCGGCCTGGAGGGCGTCGCCGCGGCGACCGGGAAGGACGGCCGGACGACCGTGGCCATCCGCAACGGCGCCGGCGGGATCAGCCTGGCGACGCAGTCGGCGCCGCACCGGAGCGCCGGCACCCAGTGGTCGGACCTCGGCCGGCAGGTCGTCGGCGCGCCGACCGTGGTGCTCGACGCCGTCGGCCGCCGCGTCGTGCTGGCGCTCGGGCCGGACGCCGTCCTGCGCTTCGCGCGGCAGGCCGAACCGGCGGCCGAGAGCCCGTTCGGCCCTTGGCAGCCGGCCGGGAACTGAAACCCGGCTCCGGCCGGCGCCGCGGCGCCGACGACAGGAAGCCTCAGCCCTCCGCAGCGAGCCCCGGGACGGCGGCGTCGAGGGCGAGGGTGACCTGGTCCAGCAGGGCCCGCAGCGCGGCGAGCTCCTCGACAGGCAGGCCGGTCGCGGCGAGCAGGCGGCGCGGCACCCGACCGGCCCGCTCGCGCAGGGCGGAGCCCTCTTCGGTGAGGCTGACGGTGACCGAGCGCTCGTCCTCGGGGCTGCGCTCGCGGCGCACCAGGCCGGCCGCCTCCAGCCGCTTGAGGAGCGGGGAGAGGGTGCCGGAGTCGAGCCGGAGCTGCTCGCCGATCCGCTTGACCGACAGGTCGCCGTGCTCCCAGAGGACGAGCATGACCAGGTACTGCGGGTAGGTCAGGCCGAGGTCCTTGAGCAGCACCCGGTAGACGCCCCCGAAGGCGCGGGACGCCGCGTTCAGCGCGAAGCAGATCTGCCGGTCCAGGCGGAGCAGATCGGCGTCCTCGGGCAGGACGGACAGGTCGGACAGGTCGGGAAGCTCCGTCGGCTCGGTCATGGCTCCATGGTAGCGATGCCACTCACACCATTGAGTTGTGCGCAATTGAATTGCGTGCTCTACTTGTTCCGGCAGACGGCCCGAGCGGACCGTCGGACCGAGACTTCGCACGCAGGACGGAAGGGAACGGACATGGACGCGCTCTACACCGCAGTCGCCACCGCCAACGGCCGGGAGGGCCGCGCCGTCAGCTCCGACGGACAGCTCGATCTCGCCCTGGCGATGCCGCCCGGCCTCGGCGGCAGTGGGCAGGGCACCAACCCGGAGCAGCTCTTCGCGGCCGGCTACGCCGCCTGCTTCGCCAGCGCGCTGGGCCTGGTCGGCCGGCAGGCGAAGGTCGACACCGGCGACATCTCGGTGACCGCCGAGGTGTCCATCGGCCGCGACGGCGAGGGCTTCGGCCTCGCCGTGGTCCTGCGGGTCGAGCTGCCGGAGGCGCTCGCGGGCGAGACCGGCGAGCTGCTGGTCAAGAAGGCGCACGAGGTCTGCCCGTACTCCAACGCCACCCGGGGCAACATCCCGGTCGAGCTCGTCGTCGAGTAGTCGAGTAGTCGAGGGGTCGAGCGGCCTAGTAGTAGATCACTCGATTTGTCGACAACCTACAGCCGGCCATCGACGGGCCCCGTTGCGCAGCCGCGCGGCGGGGCCTCGCCGCGTCAGCCGCCCGGCCCCCGAGGCGGACGCGGCGGCACGGGCGGGACGGGCGGCGGCCCGCCACCCACCCCGCCCCCCGGCGCCCCGCCCGGCCCACCGCCCGCCTCGTCGCGCAGGACCTCCAGGCGGTGCCGGTACTCGTCCGCGTCGATCTCGCCGCGCGCGAACCGCTCCGCGAGCACCTGCTCGGCCAACGGCGTCGGCCCACCCGACGACCCCACCGGGCCCGGCGGCCCCGCGGCCCACGCCCCCTTGGGCGGCGGCCCGGACGCCCGCGACTGCCGGGCCAGGAGCACCGCGACCGCCACCAGCGCCAGCAGGACCAGCAGCAGCCCCAACGCCATCAGCCCCAGGCCCCAGCCGCCGAACCCGTGCCCGTGCCCGTAGCCGCTCCAGTACGTCATGACGACCTCCTCACCGCCCCGGCCGACGGGCGGCGGCCGTGACGGCCGGCCCGCCCCGGGGCGATCGGCGCCTCACCACCATCCTGCGCCCCCGCCCGTCGGAGCGACGTGAGGAGCGGGGCACCGGCCAGGCCGGACACGGCGCGCGGGGAAGCCCGCGAGCACACGCCGAGCGACACCGGGTGGAGCGGGAAGACCCCCGGGCCCGGGCCCGCCCGCACCGCGCCCGGGTACCGTTCGCCCCATGAACCACCACCCGCCGGCCGACGACCGCGAGCGCCTTGTCGCGGCCGGGGTGCTGCTCCGCTACCAGGACCACCGCCCCCACCCCTCCCTCGGCCACTCCCCCATCGGCTACGTCTCGACGGCGCTCTGGTTCGAACTCACCGCACTGGCCATCGTTCCCGCCGCCGCCGCGACGACCGCGCACGCGCTGCTGCGGTCCATCGCCGCCGACGCGGTGGACGCCGCGCTCGCGCCGGGCAACGAGACCGCGCCGCGCGACGACCTCTACGTGACGCACCCCGCGCACATCGGCCCGTACCGCCGGGTGGTCTGGTTCCAGCGCTCGGGACCGCGCGGCCTGATCACGGCGATGTTCCCGCCCGACCAGTGACCCGACCACCCACCCCGGCCACCGACGGCGGCCACCGACGGCGGCCATCGACCCCGGCCACCCGACCCCGGCCCACGACCCCCGACGCCACCCCAGCGGTCACGTCCGCCGCGGCGACCCGCCGTCCGGCACCCCACGCTCGACCAGCAGGCTGTGGCAGGTCCAGCCGAGCCGGTCCGGCCCGAAGGCCGGCGGACGGGCGTGGTAGGTGCCGTCCGAGACCGAGAGGTTGACGATCAGGTAGGCGTGCCAGTCGGCGCCCACACCCCGGCGGTCGGCGTGGATGAGGGTGCCGTCGACGAACCAGTCCACCGAGTGCGCGCCGAGGACCGTCCGGATGTCGAAGGTGGCGCCGGGGGCTATGCCGGCCTCGGCCCCGTGCCAGTACCGGTAGCCGCCCCGGACGTGGTTGGAGATCTCCAGCAGGTCCGGGTTGTCGGGGTGGTACTCGAACACGTCGATCTCGTTGCCGCCGTCCCGCCAGGTCCAGATCGCCGGCCAGGCCCCCAGCTCCAGGGGCAGGGTGACCCGTGCGCTCAGGGTGTCGCCGGTGCGGATCTGGAAGGCCTCCGGGCTGCCCTCGGTGGTGAGCAGGTTGCACGTCCACAGGTCCCCGCCGTGCCGCCGGGCGGCGGTGAACAGGCCGCCCGGGCAGTGGGCGCGGCTGAGGAAGTCGAGCTTGTGGTCGCCCCGGTTGGTCGGCCCCATTCGGGGATAGGCGCTGCTGCGCCCCGCGATCCACTGGCTGGTCGATGTGAAGTCCGCGTCGAACACGACGGCCACGGCTGCCTCCCCGGTCCCCGGCGTCGCGGCGGCCCGCTACCGCCGCACACGGTGGGTGAGATACCCGGTACGCAGCGCAATATTCGAACCGGACGCTCCGAGTCCGGGCCGGAGCCCGGTCGAACGGCGCGGGGCGGGCGAGGGCGGGCGGGCGTACGGGGTCAGCGGATGGGCGCAGGCGTGTCGTTCTCGCGCGCGTCGCCGTCACGCGCGCCCCCGGAGTCGGCCGGAAAGGCGTCCTCCGGGCCCAGGCCGCCGAAGGCGTCGGCGCTCAGCCGGTCGGTCACCGACACCACGCCGTCCACCGATCGGCAGAGGTTCAGCACGATCGCCACCAGGTGCGGCTCGGGCACGGTACCGCTGAGCACCACCCGCCCCTGGTCCACCTCGACGCCCACCTCGGCGGGGCTGACGCCCTCGACCCGGCCGAGCACCTCCTCCACGATCTCCCGGCGGATCACCCGGTCCTCGCGCAGGAAGATCCGCAGCAGGTCGCCCCGGCTGACCATGGCGAACACCCGGCCGTCCTCGTCCAGCACCGGGAGCCGCTTCACACCGTGCTTGTTCATCAACCGGGCCGCCGCGACCACGCTGGCGTCCGGAGTGGTGCACACCACGGGGCCGGACATCAGATCGGCTGCGGTGACCGCGCCGCCCGGGCCGGTCCGGGCGAGGTCCGGCGGCGGCATGTGGCTGCCCTGGTCCTCCTGGGCCGCCAGGGTGAGAAGCAGGTCCGCCTCCGAGACGATGCCGAGCGGCCGGCCGTCGCCGTCCACCACCGGCACAGCGGTGATGTCGTACTCGGCCAGCAGCGCGACGATCTCCCGGAAGCCGGTCTGGGGAGCGACCTGGACCACGGGACTGGTCATCACTGATTCGACGGTGGCATGCCGCACGCCGGTTCACCTCGTCCGAAGGCGTGGTCCGACCGGACCCCTGTCGTCCGATCGGCTGTACCAGGAGCATCTCCCCCGACCGGGCGATCCGCCAGGGGCCAAGGGGCTGAATCGACGGGACCAAGGGCCTCCCCCTCCCTACGCCGATCCGACCCGGACGGCACCGCACCACCCCCGACCATCCCCGACCACCCGACACCACCCCATTGCTCCGGACGGGCGACCCGCACCCGCCCCGCACCCGACCCGCACCCGACCCGCACCAACCGACCGCCACCCGCCCCCGCCCGCACCCGGGCCCCTCGGCGGTGCCGGAGCGGTGCCCACCGCAGTGACCCGTGGGCACCGCTCCGGGAGCGGGTCAGTAGTCCCAGACGGCCGGGACGAAGCGGAAGGCGTTGCCGGCGGCCGCGACGTGGCAGACGGACGGGAAGGGCAGGTGGGTGGCCACCAACTGGTCGCCGCTCGCCGCGAGTTCGGTGAGCAGACGGGTCCGGACGCGGGTGGACTCCTCGGGGTCGTGGTCGAAGCCGTTGTGCCAGCCGGGCTTGTCGAAGCCGCACTGGAACACGGCGTCGCCGGCGAAGGTCAGGCGGTCGCCGCCGGACTCCAGGCGGACGATGCTGTGGCCGGGGGTGTGGCCGCCGGTGCGGCAGATCCGCACGCCCGGCGCCACCTCGTACTCCGTCTCGAACGGGCGCAGCTGACCGCGGTACACCTCCAGGAAGCGCGCGGCGGTCGTGCGCAGCACGTCCGGGACCGGGCCCGGCATGGCGGTGCGGGAGAAGTCGGGCGCCGCCCAGAACTCGGCCTCGGCGGCAGCCAGGTGGACCCGCAGGTCGGTGCGGAGCCGGCCCCGCAGGCCGTCGACCAGCAGCCCGCCGATGTGGTCCATGTGCAGGTGGGTGAGCACCACGTCGGTCACGGACCCGGGGTCGATCCCGGCGGCCTCCAGCCGCGTCGCCAGCTGCCCGGCGCGCGGGAAGCCCGGGAACTCCGTCCCCAGCCCGGAATCGACGAGGACGGTACGGCCGCCGCTGCGCACCACGGCCACGTTCAGCGGCCAGTCGATCAGTTCCTTCGGCAGGAACATGTCGCTGAGCCAGGCCGTCAGCTCGGCCGTGGCGGCGTTGACGGCCAGCGTGGTCGGGGAGATCGGCAGCACGCCGTCGCTGATCACCATCACGTCGATGTCGCCGACCTTCAGCGCGTAGCGCGACGGAACGAGTTCGTCGTGCGCGGTGTGGACCAGGCTCATGTTGTCCTCCTCCGGAAGAGTGTTCAGTCATCCCCTATGACCGGACAGCGCCCCGGCCCGTGACAGCCCCCGGGTCCGTTGTGCGCCGGACGGGCCAGAGCCGAACGGACGAGAGGCGGACGGGCCAGGCCCGAACGGACGAGGGCCGAACGGACGAGAGGCCGGTGGCGGCGGTGCGGGACCGGTTCGGGGCGGCGATCATCGTGGCGTCGTCCGTCGACCTTCTTCCGGGGAGCCGCCGTGAGCGTTGCCGACAGTCCTGTCCGTGCCGTGCCGCAGCGCTGTCTGGTGACCGGGGCCACCGGGTACATCGGCGGCCGGCTGGTGCCGGAGCTGCTGGAGGCGGGGTACGCCGTGCGGTGCCTGGTCCGGAACCCGGACCGGTTGCGGGACCATCCGTGGCGCGCGCGGGTGGAGGTCGCGGCGGGGGACGTGACGCGGCCGGAGAGCCTGGAGGGGGCCTTCGACGGGGTCGACGTCGCCTACTACCTGGTGCACGCGCTCGGTACCGGCGCCGGGTTCGAGGCCACCGACCGGGCCGCCGCGGCGGCGTTCGGGCGGGCGGCGGCCCGGGCGGGGGTGCGCCGGATCGTCTACCTGGGCGGGCTCGCCCCCGCCGGGGTGCCCGCCGGGCGGCTGTCGCCGCACCTGCGCTCGCGGGTCGAGGTCGGGCGAGTGCTGCGCGACTGCGGTGTGCCGACCGCCGAGCTGCGGGCGGCGGTGATCATCGGCTCGGGGTCGGCCTCCTTCGAGATGCTCCGCCACCTGACCGAGCGCCTGCCGGTGATGGTGACCCCGCGCTGGGTGGACACCCGGATCCAGCCGATCGCCGTGCGGGACGTGCTGCGGCTGCTGGTCGGGGCGGCCGCGCTGCCGCCGGGGGTGAACCGCGCGTTCGACATCGGCGGGCCCGAGGTGCTGACGTACCGGCGGATGATGGAGCGCTACGCGGCGGTGGCCGGGCTGCCGCGCCGACTGATCGTGGCCGTCCCCGTCCTCACCCCGCGACTCTCCAGCCTCTGGGTCGGCCTGGTGACGCCGGTGCCGGGGTCGATCGCCCGGCCGCTGGTGGAGTCGCTGCGCTACGAGGTGGTCCGCGGCGAGCACGACCTCGACCGCTACGTCCCGCAGCCGCCGGGCGGCGCCATCGGCTTCGACGCGGCGGTGCGGCTCGCGCTGCGCCGGATCCGGGACGCGGACGTCGCCACCCGGTGGTCCTCCGCCTCGCTCCCCGGCGCGCCGAGCGACCCGCTGCCCACCGACCCGGACTGGGCCGGCGGCAGCCTCTACCAGGACGTCCGGGAGCTGCGGGTGGACGCCGATCCGGCGGCACTGTGGCGGGTGGTGGAGGGGATCGGCGGCGAGAACGGCTGGTACTCCTTCCCGCTCGGCTGGGCGGTGCGCGGCTGGATCGACCGGCTGGCCGGCGGGGTGGGGCTGCGGCGCGGGCGGCGGGACCCGGCGCGGCTGCGGGTCGGCGAGTCGCTGGACTTCTGGCGGGTGGAGGAGATCGAACCGGGGCGGCTGCTGCGGCTGCGCGCGGAGATGCGGCTGCCCGGCCCGGCCTGGCTGGAGCTGGCGGTCGCGCCGGACGCGGCGGGCGGCAGCCGCTACCGGCAGCGGGCGCTGTTCCACCCGCGCGGGCTGGCCGGGCACGCGTACTGGTGGGCGGTGGCGCCGTTCCACGCCGCGGTCTTCGGCGGGATGGCCCGGCGGATCACCGAGCAGGCCGCCCGCGAACCCCGGGAAGGGGCGGCGGGCGGCTCACCGTGAGTGCCGCAGGTCCTCCAGCTCGCCGGTCATCCGGCCAAGGAAGCGGGCCACGGCGGCGAGCTCGTCGGTCGTGAACTCGCCGCGGACGGCCTCGGTGCGGCGGGCGACCGGCGCGAACCACTCGGCGGCCATCCGGCCGGCGCCCGGGAGGTACTGCACCAGGACCAGCCTGCGGTCCGCCGCGTCCCGGGTGCGGCGGATGTGCCCGGCCCGCTCCAGCCGGTCCAGGACGGCGGTGACGGCGCCCGAGGAGAGGCCCAGTTCCTCGCCGAGCCGCCCGGGGGTGATGCCCGGGGACCCGGTGGCGTCGCCGGTGCGCATGATCGCGAGCAGCGCCTGGACGTCGGTGGTGTGCAGGCCGCTGGCGGCGGCGAAGCCGTGGCCGAGCAGGTTCATCTCGGAGGCGAGGTCCTGCAGCAGCCGGCCGAGCTCGGGCGTGCCGTGCGACCCGCGCTGTTCCCCCTGCTGTGCCAAGGCCTGTTCTCCGGTTGCGTACGACGTCGGGCTAATCGGTTCAGCCTAACGGTGCCGCCCGCGCTCAGGAGATCCCCGGGCCGACGCGTTCGCCCTCCGGGTCCTGCTCCGGGTCCGGCGCCGGGTCCGGCGCCGGGTCCTGCTCCGGGCCCGGCGCCGGTCGCGTGGCCGCCGCGCGCCCGGTGCGGGCCGGCCACCAGACCCGGTCGCCGAGGTCCCGGACCAGGGCCGGCACCAGCAGCGAGCGCACCAGCAGGGTGTCCAGCAGCACGCCGAAGGCCACGATGAAGGCGATCTGGGCGAGGAACGCCAGCGGGATCACGCCGAGCGCGGCGAAGGTGGCGGCCAGCACCACGCCTGCCGAGGTGATCACCCCGCCGGTGGCGGTGAGCCCGCGCAGCACCCCCTCCCTGGTACCGGAGCGCAGCGCCTCCTCGCGGACCCGGGTCATCAGGAAGATGTTGTAGTCGACGCCGAGCGCGACCAGGAACACGTAGCCGTACAGCGGCACCGAGGGGTCCACGGCGGAGAAGCCGAACACGTGCGGGAAGACCACCGCGCTCACCCCGAGCGTAGCCAGGTAGGAGAGCGCGACGGTGGCGGCCAGCAGCACCGGCGCCACCAGGGAGCGCAGCAGCAGGACGAGGACGGCGAGCACGCACAGCAGCACCACCGGGGTGATGAGGGTGCGGTCGCGCGCGGCGGTGGTGCGGGTGTCGTCCTGCTGCGCGGTGTAGCCGCCGACCAGCGCCTCGGCACCGGGGACGGCGTGCACGGCCTGGCGCAGCCGGTGCACGGTGGCGATCGCCTCGTCGCTGTCGGCCGGGTCGGTGAGCGTCGCCTCCAGCCGGACCCGGCCGTCCACGACCAGCGGCGCGCCGCCCGGCGCCCCGGCGGTGGTGGCGCGCACGCCGGCCACGCCGGGGACGGCGGCGGCCGCCGCGGTGACGGCCTCGGACCGGTCGGCGGCGGCGATCACCACGGCGGGGTTGCCGCTGCCGCCGGGGAAGTGCGCGGAGAGCAGCCGCTGGCCGGCGGCGGAGGGCTGGGCCTTGACGAACAGCTCGCTCTGCGGCACCCCGCCGGCGTCCAGGGCGGGGGCGAGCGCGGCGAGCGCCGCCAGCACGGCCAGGCTCGCCGCCCACAGGGCGCGCGGGCGGCGGGCGACCAGCGCGGCGACCCTGCCCCAGACGGCGTGCACCGGGGCCCGGCCGTCGGCGGCGGGCCGGGCCGGCCAGTAGGCGGCGCGGCCCGCCAGTACCAGGGCGGCGGGCAGGAAGGTGAGCGCGGAGAGCACGGCGCAGCCGATGCCGATGGCGCCGACCGGGCCGAGCGCCCGGTTGTTGGTGAGGTCGGAGAGCAGCAGTACCAGCAGGCCGAGCGCGACGGTGGCGCCGGAGGCGGTGATCGGCTCGACGGACTGCCGCCAGGCGGTGCGCAGCGCGGCGAACCGGTCGCCGTGCAGGTGCAGTTCCTCGCGGAAGCGGGCGGAGAGCAGCAGGCCGTAGTCGGTGGCGGCGCCGATCACCAGGATCGACAGCAGGCCCTGGACCTGGCCGTCGACGGTGACCAGGCCGTGGTCGGCGAGGAGGTAGACCAGGGCGCAGGCGATGCCGAGGGCGAAGACGGCGCCGAGGATGACCAGCAGGGGCAGCAGCACGGCGCGGTAGACGGCGAGCAGGATGAGCAGGACGACGCCGAGCGCGACGCCGAGCAGCAGTCCGTCGATGCCGGCGAAGGCGCCGCCGAGGTCGGTGAGGATGGCGGCGGGTCCGGCCAGGCCGACGGTGGTGTCGGGGACGCGTTCGGCGAGTCCGCGGACGGCGCGCACGGTGTCGCCGGTCCCGCGGCCGAGGTCGGCGCGCAGTTGGACGACGCCCTGGACGGCGCGGCCGTCGGCGGCGGGCAGGGCGGGCGAGACGCGCCCGGTGGCGCCGGGGAGGGCGGCCGCGTCGTGCAGGGCCTGTTCGGCGGCGGCGCGCCGGGTGTCGTCGAGGGGGCCGGTGCGGCTCTCCCAGACGACGATGACCGGCAGCGCGTCGTCGGCCCGGAAGGCCTCGCCGAGCCGGGCGGCCTCGGTGGACTCGGCGCTGCGGGGCAGGAAGGCGGCCCGGTCGTTGGTGGCGACCTCGCCGAGCCGGCCCGCGTAGGAGCCGAAGGCGCCGCCGAGGCCGAGCCAGACGACCAGCAGGGCGAGCGGGACGAGCAGCCGGGCGCGGCGCCGCCGGGCGGCCGGGGGCGGGGGCTGGGTCTGCGGCGGGGCGGCGGGGGCGGGACGGTCAGCGGGCATGGCGGGGCGCCCTCCGGGCTGGTCGGGGTGGCGGACAGCCCGGATCATATCTCTCGACGGTCAAGAGACTTTGCGGGTGGAGAGACCTCGCGGCCGCGCCAGGAGTCCGGCCACCGAGAGCGCGCCCCAGCCGACCGAGACGGCGACCGCCATCACCCGGTGCCGCCGGGCCGGCAGGGCGGTCGCGAGCAGGGCGGCGTCGCCGAGGTCGGAGGCGATCCGGACGGCGGTGGCGGTGCGCAGTGCGGCGTCGCTCGGGGCGAGGGCCATGGCGAGGCCGCACGCGGCGTCGCGCAGGGCGAGCGGGCGCAGGCAGGCGGCGACCGGGGCGGGTACCGAGCCGTCCGGCGCGGTGAGGCCGGAGGGACGGGCGAGCAGCGCGGGCCGGCGGGCGACGGCGAGTCCGTAGACGGCGGTGGCGGCGCCGGTGAGGCGCAGGAGGGGCTGGTGCACGGCGGTGGCCTCCCGGACGGGTGGCGGACGGGGTGTGCGACCAGTGTGCCGAGGCGGGGCGCGGGACATGCCGACGGCCCACCGGCGCTGGGCCGGCGGGCCGGCGGCAACCGTCCGGGAGATGCCGGGGCGTCAGGAGACGCGCTTGATCTGCCAGGCGTTGTTGTTGAGGCTCGGGACCGCCGAGTAGCGGCAGCTGCTGTTGTAGAACGAGGAGAGCTGCACCCAGCCGGCCGGCTGGTAGGTCGACGAACAGACGGTGAGCGTGGTGCCGACCGGCAGGCCGGCGATGTCCTTGATCTGCTTCTTGTTGGGGCTGAAGGTCGACGAGCAGCTGAGGTCGTTCCACCACTGGACGTCGACCCAGCCGGTGGGGGTGAGCTGGCTGCTGCAGACGTTCTGGGTGTCGCCGGGGGCGGCGTGCGCGGTGGTCGCGGCCAGGGTCAGCGCGGCGGCGGCGCAGCCGACGGCCAGGGCGGCGGCACGAAGACGGGACACGGGGCGGCTCCTCTCCACGGCGCGGGCGGTCCGCGCCGGCCACCCATTCCTATCGGTGGAACAGCGGACACGGACAGTGACTTTCCGGCCCGGTGCGCCGGGGTGCGCGTCGCGTTCGCACCTGTTGACAGTGCGCCGGCGCACTTGTTTCCGGCATATGCCAAAGACCGCGGACTCGCCCGCACCCCCTGGATCGGGGGCGCGGGCGGGCCGTGGGTGCCGCAGCGGGTCGTCAGCCGGTGATCGGCTCGACGTCCAGGCGGATGTGGTCGACGGCCCAGAACCAGTTGTTCCCGGCGTCGTACATCCGGAACTTCAGCGTCACGCTGCGTGCGCCCGCCGGGACGGCGAACTGCTTGGCGACGAAGGCGTTCTGGACGTCCTTGCCGCCGTTGTCGTTGCCGGTGGTGTCGGAGCTGTAGAACACCAGGCGGGTCTCGGTGCCGTTGTCGAAGACCGCGGTGACGGCGGCCTTCTGCGGGGCCTCCTGTCGGTAGTGCGAGTCGAAGCCCAGGTGCAGGGTGGTGGCGCCGGCCGGGACGGGCACGGCGGGCGAGACCAGGGTCGAGTCGAAGACGCCCTTCTTGGACGGCGAGCCGGTGTCGTCCCAGTCGTCCGGGTCCGCGACGGCCACGACGCCCAGGCCCCGGGTGAAGTTGCCGCGGTCCTGGCCGGCCGGGCCGGCCCACTCGCGCTTGGTGTGGAAGGTCCAGCCCTGGAGCCGGGTGGTGCCCTGCGGCATGCCCGGCGCGTTGACCACCGACCAGCCCTGCGGCGCCTGCGCCGTCCAGCCGAGCACCCCGCCGACCGGCTGGAGCGCGCCGGCCAGCGACTCGAAGTCCTCGCCGAGCAGGTGGCCGGCCATCACCGGGGCGGTGCGGGCGGCGAGTTCGCCGTCGGCGACGGCGAAGCGGTCGCCGGCCCGCGCCCGGGCGGTGACCAGGACGCGGTGGGTGGCGCCGTCGGGCAGCTGCGCGGGCGGGGTGACGTCCCACTCGGCGGTGGCGGTGGCGCCGGCGGCGAGCGAGGCGGGCGGCGCGGTGACCGCGGCGACCGTCCAGCCGGCCGGGACGACCGGCTGCGCCTCCAGCGCGCTCAGCGCGGTGGCGGCGGTGAAGCGGGCGGTGACCCGGGCCGGGCGGCCGGGCAGCAGGATCGCCTCGTCGATGGTGGTCGAGGCGGCCTTGAGCGCGACGTCCACGGCCAGCGGGTCGGCCAGGCCCATCGCCGGGTCGGTCAGCAGGTGCTCGCCGTCCCAGGGGAAGCGGCCGGCGATCCGGCGGCGGAAGCCGAGCTCGCCGCGCACGCCCACGGCGACGTCGTACCAGCCCTCGGGGCCGACCTTGACGTTGACGGTCCTGTCGTCGCCCGCCGCGACCCGCACCTCGCGCAGGCCGTCGCCGTAGGCGAGGTCGCCGACCAGGAAGGTCTGGGCGGTGCGCGAGCGGTTGATCACGTCCACCTCCAGCACCTTGCCGTTCTTCTCCTCGGAGAGCGAGATCTCGTAGGGCGCGTCGACGGTGCCGCGCAGGTGCCACAGCGCGCCGTTGGGGCCGTGCACCCGCAGGTCGTAGCCGTTGGGGCCGACCGTCCAGACGTCGGAGATCCGGGACTTGGCGCCGACGGTGTAGTGGCGCGGCGCGGTGCCGGGCTCGGGGTAGACCGCGAGGACGGCGCCCTGCTTGCCCTGGTTGATGAAGTCGACGGTCAGCTGGTCGCCCTTGAGGCGCGGCTTGACGATCAGGTTGTACGGCGCCGGGCGGGCGGCCCGGGTGCCGCGCTGCTGCTGCGGGAAGGCCTGCGGGTTGGGCACGGTCGGAGCTGGCAGCTTGCCGGTGTCGACGACCTTCTGCCGGTTGCCGCTGGTGTCCGGCAGCTCGGGCCAGCGCGGGTCGCGGCCGGAGAAGTCGAAGACGTTGGTGAGGTCGCCGCAGACCGAGCGGCGCCAGGGGCTGATGTTGGGCTCCTGGACGCCGAACCGCTGCTCCAGGAAGCGCAGCACCGAGGTGTGGTCGTAGACGGTGGAGTCGACGACGCCGCCGCGGGTCCACGGCGAGACGACGATCATCGGCACCCGCACGCCCAGGCCCATCGGGTAGGGGCCGGAGACCACGCTCTCCCCCGCGGGCAGGGTGTCGGACCAGGTGAGCGAGCCGTCGGCGGCCTTGACCCGGTACTTGCCGTCCTGGCTCACCACGCGGTGGTAGGTGGAGCCGCCCTTGCCCACCCGGACCACCACCTCGCCGTCGACCGGCACGGTGGACTTGCCGCGCCCGGTGGCCAGCGGCGGGACGGGCGGCAGGTTGTGGTCGAAGAAGCCGCCGTGCTCGTCGTAGTTGAGGATGAAGACGGTCTTCTGCCACACCTCGGGCCTGGCCGCGAGGGCCGCCAGCAGCCGGGCGGTGAGGTGCTCGCCGTTCGGCGGCGCGTAGTTGGCGTGCTCGGAGAGCGCGGCGGGGGCGACGATCCAGGAGACCTGCGGGAGGGTGTCGGCCCGGACGTCGGCGGCGAAGGCCTCGACCAGGGCGTCGCCCATCGCGAACGGGTCGTTCTTCTTGGCCGGGTCGCCGACGGCGTGCATGCCGCGGTCGTAGAGCGGCTCACCGGGCTTGGCCTTGACGAAGGGGGCGAACCAGGCGAGCGCGTTGTCGTCGTAGTTGTCCAGCGCCTGGTAGGTCTTCCAGCTGACGCCGGCCTTCTCCAGGCGCTCGGCGTAGGTGGTCCACTCGTAGCCGCCGGGGATCTCGGTGTTGTCGGTGACCGGGGTGTCCCGGACGGTGCCGCCGCTGGTGCCCGTCATCAGGTGGTCGCGGTTGGTGTTGGTGTTGCACTGCACCGAGGCGTAGTAGGCGTCACAGGCGGTGAACACAGAGGCGAGCGCGTGGTAGAAGGGCATGTCGGCGCTCTCGTAGTAGCCCTGGCCGAGCCAGCCGCTGGAGCGGCGGGTGACCGAGCCGTCGGCGAGGCCGTCGTTCCAGGCCTTCATCGAGTCGACGAAGCCGAACGCGGGGGCGCCCTGCTGGTAGGCGCTGGTGTGGGCGGCGTTCATCGCGAAGGGCAGCAGGTAGCCCTCCTTGCGGCTCGGGTCGGGCTGGTGGAAGACCGAGCGGCCGTTGACACCGCGCACCGCCGCGCGGTCGCCGAAGCCGCGGACTCCGGCCAGGGTGCCGAAGTAGTGGTCGAAGGCGCGGTTCTCCTGCATGAACACCACGACGTGCTGGATGTCCGCCAGCCGGCCGGGGCGGGCCGGCGCGGCGAGCGCCTCGCGCACGCTGAGCGGGAGGGCGGACAGCACGGCGGCCGCCGCCGCGCCGCCGAGCAGGGTGCGGCGCGACAGTTCGGGCTTCGGACTCATCGGGGGTGGCTCCTTGTACACAGCGGGGGTGGTCGGACGCTTCGGTCCAGACCCGTTATGTGTACGGGCCCCAGATGGACGGGAACGGGGGCTTCGATGGCGCGCCGATGACGGACAGTGAACCCCGAGCTGTACAGACAACTTGACCCGGTTCCGCACCCTTCGCCCGAGCCGCCCGCCCCGCCCTTGACAGGGGCCCCTCAAGGAACCCCAGGCACCCGGTCACGGAAGGTAGTTGACGAACCGTCGGCAGGCACCGGCCAGGTCGTGGACAACCCTTGACGAGGCATGTGGTCTGTGGAAATCTCACGGCAGGTCCAGGCCAATGATCTTCGAACGGGGGCGAGGATCGGATCGTCCGACACATCAGGGGGGATACCTGGGAGTCGGGTCCGGCCGTGCCTCGGCGTCCTGCCGACCGGTCCGCGGGGCGGGCCGGCCACCCTTCGGCAGCCGCGCCGTCCGACCGCGCGCCGTGCCGCGTCCGCGCCGCCACGGCCACCGCTCGGACGGGTGCCCCGCAGCTCCGTCTCCGACTCCCGAATCGAGCACAGCATGTCCGACTCCCCCAACCGGCCCGACCCTGCCTCAACCGCCGGGGAACCCGCGAGAGCGACGGACGCCACCGGGCCCGCCTCCGCCGCCCAGCACGGGATCTGGCTGACCAGCAGGCTCACCCACGTCCCCGAGGTCTTCCACCTCGCGCTGCGCCTCGCCTTCGACCGGATCGACACCGGGGCCCTCGCCCGCGCCGTCGCCGCGACCGCCGCCCGGCACCCCGCGCTCGGGGCGGCCCTGGTGGAGCGGGACGGAGTGGTCCACCAGGTCCCCGCCGGGCGGGCGCCCGGACTCACCGTCCTCGACACGGCCACCGACAGCGCCGAGTCGCTCGCCAAGCGGCTCGCGGAGGAGCTCGCCCTCCCCTTCGACCTGGCCGCCGGGCCGCTCGCCCGGTTCACCCTGCACCAGCGGCCGGACGGGAGCGCCGAACTGCTGGTGGTGGCCCACCACGCGGTGTTCGACGGCACCTCCAAGGACGTGCTCGTCGCCGACCTGGCCGCCGGGTACGCCGCCGCGCTCGCGGGCGGGGCACCGGCCGGGGCCGCGACCGCCGGGGCCGCGACCGCCGACGCCCCGCAGCCCGTCGACCCGCAGCCCGTCGACCCCGCCCTCGCCGAGGCGGCCGCCGCGTTCCACGGCCCGCGCTGGGCCGCCGCCACCGACCCGGTGCTGCCCGGCGGCGCGCGGGCCACCACCGCCGCCGGCCCCGGCGAGGCCGTCACCTGGCGGCTGGAGGGCGCCGGCCGCGCCGCCCTCGACGCCGCCGCCCGGCAGGCCGGGGTCACCGTCTTCGAGTTCCTGCTCGCCGCCCTGCACGGACTGCTGCACCGCTACGGCGGCGAGGCCGTCCCGGTCGCCGTCCCGTTCTCGATCCGCCGCCCCGGGCAGCGCGGCGTGATCGGCCCGTTCGTCAACGAGCTGCCGGTGTACGCCCCGGCCGGCGCCGGCGCGGACGCCCCCTTCGCGCGCTACGCCCAGGCCGTGCGCGCCGAGGTCCGGCTGGTGTCCGAGCACCGCACCGTCCCGTTCGGAACCGCCGTGCCCGGCCTCACCCCCCGGGCCGGGCTCGCCCCGGTCTCCTTCGGCTACCGCCGCCGCACCACCGCCGACCCCGTCTTCCCCGGCAGCGCCACCCGGGTCGACTGGACGGTCTTCCACCACGCGGCCCGCAACACCCTGCACCTCCAGGCCGTGGCCGACCCGGAGGCGGTCGAGTTCTCCCTCCAGTACGACCCGGCCGTCCTCGCCCCGGCCGCCGCCCGGCGGACCGCCGGCCACTTCGCCACCCTGCTCGCCGCCGCCACGGCCGCCCCCGGCACGGCGCTCGGCGACCTGCCGCTGCTCGACGCGGCCGAGCAGCGGCGCGTCACCACCGACTGGAACGCCACCGAACGCGCGTACCCGAGCGGGCGGACCGTGCTCGACCTGGTCCGGGAGCGGGCCGCCGCCGCTCCGGACGCGCTCGCCGTGGTGGCCGGCGAGCAGCGGCTGACCTACCGCGAACTGCTGGGCCGCGCCGAGCGCCTGGCCGGCGCGCTCACCGCGGCCGGCATCGGCCGGGACGACCTGGTCGGGCTGCACCTCGCCCGCACCGCCGACCTGCCGGCCGCGCTGCTCGCCGTGCACGCCGTCGGCGCCGGCTACCTGCCGCTGGACCCCGGCTACCCGGCCGAGCGGCTGGCCTTCGTGCTCGCCGACTCCGGCGCCGCCCTGCTGCTGGCCGACCGCGAGCCGGCGCCCGAGGTGGCTGCCGCCGCCCCGGCGGTGCTCCGCCTCCCGCAGTCGGCGGACGTGCCCGCGCCGGCCGATGCCGGGGGCGCGCCGGCCCACGCCGAACCGGGCCGGCTCGCCTACGTCCTCTACACCTCCGGCTCCACCGGCCGCCCCAAGGGCGTGGAGATCGGCCACCGGGCGCTGGCCAACCTGCTCGCGGCCTTCGCCGAGCAGCTGGACTCCGGCCCCGGGCACGTCTGGCTCGGCCTCACCTCGCTCTCCTTCGACATCTCCGCCCTCGAACTGCTGCTGCCGCTGACCACCGGCGGCCGGCTGGTGCTGGCCCCCGACGGCCTGGCGGTGGACGGGCCGGGGCTGCGCGCCCTGGTCGAGCGCGAGGGCGTCACCCACGTCCAGGCCACCCCCTCGGGCTGGCGGGTCCTGCTCGGCGCCGGGCCGCTGCCCGCCGGGCTGACCGGCCTGGTCGGCGGCGAGGCCCTGCCCCTGCCGCTGGCCCGGCAACTGCGGGACGGCACCCGGCGGCTGCTCAACGTCTACGGGCCGACCGAGACCACCATCTGGTCCACCTGCGCCGAGGTCCCCGAAGCACCGGAGGCCGTCCGGATCGGCAGGCCGATCGCCAACACCCGCGCCTACGTACTGGACCCCCGGCGCCGGCCGCTGCCGATCGGCGTGCCGGGCGAGCTCCACCTGGGCGGCGACGGGCTCGCCGAGGGCTACCTGGGGCGACCCGGGCTGACCGCCGAGCGCTTCGTCGACGACCCGTTCGGCGACCCCGGCGACCGCCTCTACCGCACCGGCGACCTGGTCGCCTGGAGCCCGGAGGGCGAACTGGAGTTCCTCGGCCGGCTCGACGACCAGGTCAAGATCCGCGGCCACCGGATCGAGCTGGGCGAGATCGAGTCCGCACTGCTCACCCACCCGGACGTCGCCGAGGCCGCCGCCGCGGTGCACCGCGAGGAGGAGGACGCGGAGCCGTTCGTCGCCGGGTACCTCGTCCCGGCCGCCGCGAGCACCGCGCCCGCCCCCGCCGAGCTGCGCGCCTTCCTCCAGCGGTCGCTGCCCGGCGCCGCCGTCCCGCAGCGCTTCCTGGTGCTCGACCGGCTGCCGCTGACGCCCAACGGCAAGCTGGACCGGCGCGCGCTGCCCGTCCCGCCGGTGCCGGTCGTCGAGGCGGCGTCCACCGACGAGCCGGACGGAGGCCGGGAGCAGGAGCACGACGAGGTGCTCGGCGCCGTCCTCGCGGTCTGGTCCGAGGTGCTGCGGCTGCCCGACCTCGGCCCCGAGGAGGACCTCTTCGAGCTCGGCGGGCACTCCCTGACGATCATCCAGATCACCGCCCGGATCCGCGACCTGCTCGGCGTCGAGCTGGACTTCGACGTCTTCTTCGCCACCCCGACCCCGCTCGGCATCGCCGCGGCCGTCCGCGAACTGCGCTGACCCCACGGGCGGCGCGGCCATCCCCGCGCCGCCCCCTCCCTGCGCCGCGCCCCTCCCCGCACCGAGTCCCTCCCTGCACCGCGCCCCTCCCTCCGCCTCCCCTCCCCCTGCGGCGGCCCCGGCCTCGCGGCGACCCGCCCGACGGCCCGAGCCCCACCGCTCCGACGTGCGCCGAAATGGAACACCCGATGACCGACCTCCAGGACCCCGCCGCCGGGTTGTCCGCGACCAAGCGCGCCCTGCTCGCCCAGCGGCTGCGCGCCGCCGCGGCCGACCCCGCGGACGCCACCGCACCGACCCCCGCGAACACCGTCCCCGCCCGGCCCGCCGACGCCGGGGTACCGCTCTCCAGCGGCCAGGAACGGCTCTGGTTCATGGACCAGTTCGCCCCCGGCTCCACCGCCTGGACCCTCGCCCCGGCCCGCCGGCTGCGCGGCCCGCTCGACCGCGCCGCGCTGGACGCCGCCCTCACCGACCTGCTCGCCCGGCACGAGGCGCTGCGGATGTCCTTCCCCGCCACCCCCGAGGGCACCGCGCAGGTCCTGATCGCCGAACCCGGTCCGTGCGCGGCCGAGTTCGTCGACGCCACCGACGACCGCGACCCGGCCGCCCGCGCCGCCCGGGAACTCGGCGAGCGGGTGGCCCGGCCGTTCGACCTGGCCGCCGGCCCGCTGCTGCGCGCCCTGCTGGTGCGCACCGCCCCGGACGAGCACGTGCTCGCCCTGGTCATGCACCACATCGTCAGCGACGGCTGGTCGCTCGACCTCCTGCACCGCGAACTCGACGCGCTCTACGCCCGGCACGCGCACGGCACCCCGGACCGGCTCCCCGACCTCACCGTCCAGTTCGGCGACTACGCGCACTGGCAGCGGGAGCGCCTGGCCGGCGAGGCGCTGGCCGCCTCCCGCGCCCACTGGCGCGAGGAGCTGCGCGACGTCCCCGCGCTGGAGCTGCCCACCGACCGGCCCCGCCCGCCGGTGCTCACCTTCGAGGGGGCCGCCACCGAGTTCCACTGGAGCCCCGAGCTCGGCCGCGGCGTCGCCGCCCTGGCGCGCTCCGCGAACGCCTCCGGGTACATGGTGCTGATGGCCGCGCTGCAGACCCTGCTCGGCCGGCACGCCGGACAGCGGGACTTCGCGATCGGATCCGCCGTCGCCGGCCGCCTCCACCGCGAACTGGAGGGCGTGGTCGGCCTGTTCGTCAACATGCTGCCGATCCGGGCCCGGCTGGAGGGCGACCCCGCCTTCACCGAACTGCTCCGCCGGGTGCGCGGCACCACGCTCGACGCCTACACCCACCAGGAGGTGCCGTTCGAGCAGATGGTGGCCGACCTGGACATCGAGCGCGACGTCAGTCGCTCCGCCGTCTTCCAGGTCAGCTTCGCCTTCCAGAACTACGGCGACCGCAGCGCCGCCACCGCCCCCGACTCCCCCGGCGCGCCCTCCGCCGAGAGCTTCGGGCACGAGGCCGCCACCACCCGCACCGACCTCGCCTTCTACCTGCGGGAGAAGTCCGACGGCGGACTGTACGGGCTGGTCACCTACCGCACCGACCTCTTCGACGCCGCCACCGTACGGCAGTTGACCGAGCGCTTCGAACTGCTGGTCTCGGCCGCGGTCGCCGACCCGGAACGGCCGCTCTCCCGGCTGCCGCTGCTCACGCCCGGCGAACGGCACGACGTCCTGGAGCGGTGGGCGGCCGGGCCCGCACTGCCCGACCCCGCCGACGGCCCGCAGACCCTCACCGCCCTGCTCGCCGACACCGCGCGCGCCCACCCGGACCGCCCGGCCCTGGAGTTCGAGGGCCGCACCGTCGACTACCGGGAGCTGGACGAGCGCGCCAACGGCCTCGCCCGCCGGCTGCGCTCACTCGGCGTCGGGCCGGACGACCGGGTCGCGGTCTGCCTGGAGCAGTCACCGGAACTCGCCGTCGCCCTGGTCGGCGTCCTGAAGGCGGGCGGCGCCTACCTGCCGCTGGACCCCGAGCAGCCGCCCGCCCGCCTCGCCCACCTGGTCTCCGACGCCGGGGTGCGGGTCCTGCTCACCGACACGGCGCTGCACGAGCGCTTCCCCGGCTACGAGGGCGCCGTGCTGCTGCTGGACACCGACCCCGCACCGCGCGACCCCGCGCCGCTGGAGGAGGCCTCGGGCCCGGACCAACTGGCCTACGTGATCTACACCTCCGGCTCCACCGGCGCCCCCAAGGGCGTCGCCGTCCAGCACCGGCAGATCCTCAACTACCTGGCCGGGGTGCGGGAACGGCTGCGGATCGAACCGGGCGCCGGCTACGGGCTGCTGCAGTCGCTCTCCTTCGACTTCAGCATCACCATGCTCTACCTCGCGCTGAGCACCGGCGGCCGGGTCCACCTGCTGCCGCGCCGCATCGCGGGCGCCGAACTCGCCGAGCGCATCGAGGCGCTGCGGCTCGACTACCTCAAGATGACGCCCTCCCACCTGGCCGCGCTCGGCGCCGACGCCCCGATGGAGCGGTTGCTGCCGCGCCGGGCGCTGGTGCTCGGCGGCGAGGCCTCCGCCTGGCCGTGGGCCGCCGAACTCGCCGCCCTCGGCCGGTGCTCGGTCTTCAACCACTACGGCCCGACCGAGGCCACCGTCGGCGTCACCGTCCACGAGGTCACCGCCGAGGCCGCGGGCCCCGGCAGCACCCCGATCGGCACCCCGCTCGCCGGCGCCCGCTGCCACGTCCTCGACGGGGCGATGCAGCCGGTGCCACCGGGCGTCACCGGCGAGCTGTACCTGGGCGGCGACCGGCTGGCCCGCGGCTACCTGGGCCGCCCCGACCTGACCGCCGAGCGCTTCGTCGACGACCCGTTCGGCGCCCCCGGCGACCGCCTCTACCGCACCGGCGACCTGGCCCGCTGGCGCGCCGACGGCACGCTCGACTACCTGGGCCGGGCCGACGACCAGATCAAGGTCCGCGGCTACCGGGTCGAACCCGGCGAGGTCGAGGCCGCCCTCACCGCGCTGCCCGGCATCACCCAGGCCGTCGTCCTGGCCCGCGGCGAGGGGCTGCGGCAGATGCTGGTCGGCTACCTGGAGCATCCGGGCGACGGGCCCGCCCCGGCCGCCGCCGAACTGCGCGAGGCCCTCGCCGAGGTGCTGCCCGACTACATGGTCCCGGCCCGCTTCGTGGTGCTGGAGCGCCTGCCGCTGCTGGCCCACGGCAAGGTCGACCGGCGCAACCTGCCCGAGCCGGAGGAGCCCGCCGCCAGCGGCGAGTTCGTCGAACCGGAGGGCGAGGCCGAGGAGTTCGTCGCCGCGCTGTGGTCCCAGCTGCTGGGCGTGCCCCGGGTCGGCGCCCTGGACGACTTCTTCGAGCTCGGCGGGCACTCCCTGCTGGCCACCCAGGTGGTCGCCAGGCTGCGCCGCCACTACCCCGAACTCCCCACCCCCGTCGGGGTGATGGACCTCTTCAAGTACCCCACCGTGCGCCGGCTGGCCGCCCTGGTCAGCGACCCGCACGCCGACCGCGGCCCGCGCAGCCTGCTGCACCTGCTCACCCCGCCCGGCCGCAAGGCCGCCGCGAGCCTGGTCTGCGCGCCCTACGGCGGCGGCAGCGCGCTCATCTACAAGCCGCTCGCCGACGCCCTGCCCGCCGACTGGGCCCTGCACTCGCTCGCCGTCCCCGGCCACGAGCTGGGCGAGGAGGCGATGGACGTCGACGAGGTCGCGGCCGGCTGCGCCCAGGAGATCCTGGACAACGTCGAGGGCCGGATCGTCCTGTACGGCCACTGCGGCGTCGGCGTCCGGCTGGCCGTCGAGATCGCCCGCCGGGTCGAGGCGGCCGGGCGCGAGATCGACGCCATCCACCTCGGCGGCATCTTCCCGTTCGCCCGCCCGCGCGGGCGCGGTGCCGCCGCCGGCGAGTGGTGGGCCCGCACCGCGGACAAGCTGCGCAGCGACCAGGGCATGATCAACGCGCTGGCGGCGGCGGGCCTGGACACCGACGAGGTCGGCGTCGAGCAGCTGCGGCTGATGGTCGCCAACCGGCGGATCGGCACCCGGGAGGCCGAGCAGTACTTCACCCGGCTGTTCGAGGGCATCGAGGACGGCGGGGGCTCCGGTGGCGGGGACGTCCGGCTCGCCGCCCCGGTCTACGCGGTCTGCGGCGACCGGGACCCGGCCACCGAGTTCTACGAGGAGCGGTACCGAGAGTGGCACCGCCTCAGCGACACCACCGGTGTGGTGGTGCTCGACGAGGCGGGCCACTTCTACCTGAAGTACCGGGCAGCCGAACTCGCCGAGATCCTCACCACCGTGCACCGCTCGGTGGCGGAGGGCGAGGAGGACCGGCACCGGCGCACCGAGGGCGCCACCTGGTGGCTGGCCGGGCTGTCCCGCGACGCCTCGCAGGCCCCCGCCGCCGCGTCCGCCGCGGTCCGTCCGACCATGCGCCGCTTCCTCGGCGTCGCCGCCGGCCAGCAGATCTCGATGATCGGCTCGGCACTCACCGAGTTCGCCCTGCCGGTCTGGATCTACCTGACCACCGGCTCGCTCGCCCAGTTCGGCCTGCTGGCCGCCTGCGGCCTGGTCCCCGGCATCCTCACCGCGCCGCTCGCCGGCGCCCTGGTGGACCGCGGCGACCGGCGCCGGATCATGCTGTACGGCGACGTCGCGGCCGGCCTGACCCAGGCGGTGATGCTGCTGCTCTACCTCACCGACTCCTTGCAGGTCTGGCACGCCTACGTGCTGATAGCACTGCTGTCGACAGCGCTCACCTTCCAGCGGCTGGCGTGGAACTCGGCCGTGCCCCAGCTCGTCCCGAAACGTTTCCTCGGCCGCGCCAACGGCGTCGTCCAGATGGCCTTCGGCCTCGCCCAGTTCCTGGTCCCGCTGTTCGCCGTCGGCCTGCTGTCGGCGCTCGGCCTCGGCGGCATCCTCGTGATGGACGTCGCCAGCTACGTGGTCGCCACCGGCATCACCCTGGCCGTGCGCTTCCCCGACGTGATGGCCGCACGGCGGCGCGAGAGCGTCACCGCCGAGATCCGGGCCGGCTTCCGGCGGGCGCTCGGCAGCCGGCACTTCCGGGCGATGCTGCTGTTCTTCGCCGTGCTCAACATCTTCCTGTCCCCGCTGTTCCTGCTCACCACCCCGCTGGTGCTCTCCTTCGCCCCGCTCGCGGCCGCCGGCTGGGTCTCGGTCGCGGCCGGCCTCGGTGCCGTCCTCGGCGGGCTGACCCTGCTGGTCTGGGGCGGGCCGCGCCGGCTGCGGCTGCGCGGCGTGCTGCTCGCCACCCTCGGCCTGGCCGCCGCCTGCCTGGTGACCGGTCTGCGCCCGAGCATCTGGCCGGTGGCGCTCGGCGCCTTCGGCATGGCGTACGGGCTGGGACTGGTCAACGGCGTGTACGCGACCATCGTGCAGACCAAGGTGCCGCTGCGCTTCCACGGCCGGGTGATCGCCGTCAACACCATGGTGGCCTGGTCCACCCTGCCGATCGGTTTCGCCGTCGTCGCACCGCTCGGGCCGCGCCTGGTCCAGCCGTGGATCGAGGAGGACGGCGCGCTGGCCGGCACCGTCGGCCGACTGATCGGCACCGGCGACGGGCGCGGCATCGGCCTGCTCTACCTGCTGTTCGGCCTCGCCATGGCGCTGCTGGTCGCCGTCTGCCTGGCCGTCCCCGCGCTGCGGCACTTCGACCGCGAGGTCCCCGACGCCGAGCCCGACGACCTGGTGGGCCTGACCACCCTCGCGGCCCGCGCCGGGACCACTCCGGCCCGCACCGCGGCCGCTCCCCCGTCCGAGACCCTCCCCTCCGCAACCGCCGAACCCGCCGAACCCGCCGCAACCACGCGCCGTACCGGAACCGAGGCCGCCGCCCGATGACCACCACCGACCGGACCGCCACCGACGGGACCTCCAGCGACCGGACCGCCGAGGCCGTCCACCCGCTCACCGAGGAACAGCGCCGGCTCTGGTTCCTCCAGCAACTCCACCCCGCCGACGCCGGCTTCAACATGTACCTGTGCCGCCGGTGGAGCGGCCCGCTGGACGTCAGCGCGCTGCGCACCGCACTGGAGCGGCTGACGGCCCGGCACGAGCCGCTGCGCACCCGCTTCGCCCTCGACGGCGAGGCGCCCGTCCAGCTGGTCGAGCCGCCCGCACCCGTCCCGATTGACCTGCTCGCGCTCACCCCGGGCGCCGGCGAACAGGACTTCACCGAGGCCTGCCGCCCCGCCGTCAACGCGCCGTTCGACCTCGCCGGGCGCCCGCCGCTGCGCGCCGTCCTGGTCTCCGCCGGGCCGCACGAGCACGCGTTCGCCCTGGTGGTGCACCACATCGTCTCGGACGGCTGGTCGTTCAAGGTCCTCTGGCGCGAACTGCTCGCGCTCTACCGGGAGGCGCTCGGCGAGGAACCGGCCGGCCTCGCGCCGCTCGCCCTGCGCTACGGCGACGTCGCGCGCGCCGAGCAGGAACGCGCGGCGGCCGGCGGCGCCGAGCAGGCGTTCCGCTACTGGGCGGAGAAGCTGGCCGGCACCGGCCGGCTGCGGCTTCCGCTGGACCACCCCCGCCCCGCCGAGCCCCGGCACCCGGCGGGCTTCGCCACGGTCGCCCTGGACCCGGAGCTGACGTCGGCCCTGGACGCGATGGCCCGGCGCGAGCGCTGCACCCCGTTCATGGTGCTGCTGGCCGCCTACCAGTGCGTGCTGGCCCGCTGGACCGGCAGCACCGACTTCGTGGTCGGCACCCCGCTCGCGGGCCGCACCGAGGCCGCGCAGGAGGCGCTGGTCGGCTACTTCGCCCGCACCGGCGTGCTGCGCGCCGACCTCACCGGCGAGCCCGGCTTCCGCACCGTGCTGCACCGCGTCCGCACCGCCACCCTGGGCGCGCTCAGCCACCAGGACGTCCCGCTGGAGCGGCTCGCCGCCCACCTGGACCTGCCCGCCGAGGCCGGCGCCGCGCCGCTCTACCAGGCGGTGTTCGTGCACCAGAGCCAGTACGACCTGACCGGCGAGGACGGCGGCGCCCCGCTGCCCTCCGGGGTCCGCACGGCCTCCATGGACTCCGGCTTCGAACGCGCCAAGACCGATCTGCTGCTGGACAGCTGGCGCACCCCTGACGGCGGTCTGACACTCTCCTTCTGCTTCGACCGGGAGGTGTTCGACCCGGCGACGGTGGCCGCGCTCGGCACCCGCTGCCGCGCGCTGCTGGCCGCCGCCGTCGAGGACGTGACGGTGCCGCTGCACGGGGACTGGCTGATCGGGGCGCAGGAGCGCGCCGAACTGCTGGCGCTGGGCGCGGGCCCCGCGGCCTCCCCCGATGTCCGCCCCGTGCTCGCCCGCTTCGCCGAACGGGTCGCCGCCGCTCCGGGCGCGACCGCCCTGGAGTGCGACGGCGAGGTCCTCTCCTACGCCGAGCTCGACCGCCGTTCCACCGAGCTGGCCGAGCGGCTCGGCCCGGTGGCCGGGCAGCTGGTGGCCGTCCGGCTGGCCCCCTCCTTCGAGCTGGTCACGGCCCTGCTGGCGATCTGGAAAGCCGGCGCCGGCTACCTGCCGCTCGACCCGGCCCACCCGGAGGAGCGCCGGCGCCTGATGGTCCGCGAGTCCGGTGCCGTCCTCCTGCTCACGGACGAGGACGGCGCGGGCCTGCGCATCCTGCCCGGCGGCGACCCGGCTCCCGGTGAAGAGCGCGCCGGCCTCGCCTACGTCCTCTACACCTCCGGCTCCACCGGCACCCCCAAGGCCGTCGCCGTCGAGCACACCGCGCTGGCCGCCCGCGTCGACTGGATGGCCGGCCCCGACGGCTACCGCCTCACGCCCGGGGACCGGGTCGTCCAGTTCGCCTCGATCGGCTTCGACACCCACGCCGAGGAGCTGTGGCCCGCCCTCGCCACGGGTGCGTGCGTCGTGCTGCTCCCCGGCGGCGGCCGCACCCTGCCCGAACTGCTGCGCGGCCCGCACGGCCCGTCCGTCACCGTGCTCGACCTGCCGACCGCCTACTGGGAGGAACTGGTCGCGCACGACGACCGCACCCCGTGGCCGGCCGCCCTGCGGCTGGTGGTGCTCGGCGGCTCCGAGGCCCGCGCCGACGCCGTCGCCCGCTGGCGGGAGCGGCACGGCGACGCCGTCCGGCTGGTCAACACCTACGGCCCGACCGAGGCCACCGTCATCGTCACCGCCGCCGACCTCGGGGCCCCCGACGCCGGACGCCGCCCACCGCTCGGCCGCCCGCTGCCGGGCGTGCGGCTGTACGTGCTCGACGAGCGCGGCGCCCTGCTGCCGCGCGGCTCGGAGGGCGAGCTGTACATCGGCGGCGCCGGCCTCGCCCGCGGCTACCTCGGCCGCGCCGACCTGACGGCCGCGGCGTTCACCGACGACCCGTTCGCCGAGGACCCGTCCGCCGGCGGGCGGACGTACCGCACCGGCGACCGCGCCCGCTGGCGCACCGACGGGACCCTCGACTACCTCGGCCGCACCGACGAGCAGATCAAGCTGCGCGGCTACCGGATCGAACCCGCCGAGATCGAGTCCGCGCTGACCGGCCGCCCGGACGTGCTGCGCGCCGCCACCGTCGTGCTCGGCGGCCGGCGGCTGGTCGCCTACGCCGTCCCGGCCCCCGGCGCCGAGCCCGATCCCGCCGCCCTGCGCGAGCACCTCGCCGTACGGCTGCCCGCGTACCTGGTCCCCGACACCGTCGTCCTCCTCGACGCCCTCCCGCTGACCCTCAACGGCAAGCTCGACACGGCAGCCCTCCCCGAGCCGGAGCCGGCCTCCGTACGCCAGTACGTGGCGCCGCGCACCGACGCCGAGCAGTTGGTCACCCAGCTGTGGCAGGAAGTGCTGGGCGTGCCACGGGTAGGCGCCCTCGACGACTTCTTCGAACTCGGCGGGGACTCACTGCTGGTCACCCGGGTGGTCGCCCGGATCCGCGCGGGCGTCGGCCTGGACGTCCCGATCCGCGACGCCTTCGAGCTCTCCACGGCCGCCGCGCTCGCCGCGCGCGTCGAGGAGCTGCTGATCGCCGAGATCGAGGCGCTGAGCGAGGACGAGGCCGCCGACCGGCTGGCCTAACGACCGAGGGGCGCAGGCATCCCGGCGGATGCCTGCGCCTCGGCGGCGGCCTTCAGATCGGCCAGCCACCCCTCCAGGCCCGCCCGGAGGATCGCGGTCGCCATCGGCACGTTCGCGTCGACCTGCGGCCCGGTGTGGGTCTCCTCGGTGCTCACCTTCACCCCGCCCTTGACCCGGCTGAAGTTCCAGACGTGCACCCCGTCGATGTGCACCCCCTCGCCGTCCGCTGGACCGGTCCAGCGGACGCAGGCGCCCTGCTTCAGCTGACGCGCGGTCGAGACGATGTCCAGGCTGGTCGCCGGGATCCCGGTCCCGGGCGGCACCGGCGTCGTCCAGTGGAACGCCGACCCGGCCCGGAAGCGGCCGTGGTCCAACCGCTCCGCGCCGGTGACGGACGCCTGCCAGGACGGCCAGCGCTCCACGTCCGCCTGCAGCCTCCAGATGACGTCCAGCGGCGCGTCGATCACCGTCTCCGTCCGGTACCGGACCTTCGCGGCGGGGTCGACGCCCGCGCCCCGGCAGGTCAGCGCCTCGCCCTGCTGTGCAGCGGCACCGCCCAGCAGGGCGGCGACCAGCGGAACGGTGATCACAGCGGCTCGGATTCCATGCATGGCATGTCCCTCCCTAGAGGCCATTCCTTCCGTTAGAAGTTCTAACTCCTCGCCGTCCTGACAGTCAATAACCTTCGTGATACCTTCTAACCATGACCCAGGCGGACCCCACCACCCCCCGCGAGCGCTACCGCACCCAGGTCCGCGCCGAAGTCATGGAACGCGCGTGGGAACAGATCGCGACCGCCGGCGCCTCCGCCCTCTCCCTCAACGCGATCGCCAAGCAGATGGGCATGAGCGGCCCCGCCCTCTACCGCTACTTCGCCAGCCGCGACGAGCTGATCACCGAACTCGTCCGCGAGGCCTACCGCAGCCTCGCCGACACCCTCGCCGCAGCCGCCACCGAAGGCGCCGACCTGGCCGACCTCGCCCGCGCCCTGCGCAGCTGGGCCCTCGCCGACCCACAGCGCTACCTTCTCGTCTACGGCACCCCGATCCCCGGCTACCAGGCCCCCGAGGACACCACCGCCGTCTCCCAGGAGATCGCCACCACCCTCCTCAACGCCTGCACCGCCGCCCCCGCCACCCCCCTCGGCACCCACCTGGCCACCCACCGCACCTGGGCCGCCGACCACCCCGCCCCACCCGAGGCACTCGCCCTCTTCCTGACCTGCTGGACCCGCCTCCACGGCGTCCTGTCCCTCGAACTCGCCGGCCACTTCAGCGGCATGGGCTTCGACCCCAAGGTGCTCTTCGAGTCCGAACTCGCCACCCTGCTCCCCTGATTCAGATCCGCCGGCTACCCGCCATCGGCCGGGCCCGCTCCAGAAGTGCATCCCGTGATCAAGCAGCAGAACACGGAGCCCGAGGACATCGACCTCGTGGTCCAGATCGGCGACCTCACCGTTCTCACTGAGGGTCAGGGCAAGGGCAGCAGCGAGGACAAGCGCCGCGCCTACAACTGCTGATGTCCAGTGGTGCGGCCCCGCCAAGCCGGGGCCGCACCAGTGATGACCGGATCGTCCGCCTGGCACCTGGGCGGCCGCGGACGACTCGCCGTGACTTGGTGCCACGGAATCGCCGCCGACCCGGTGCGGCTGCACGCGTGGGTGCAGACTGAGGACGGCACACGTGTTGGCGAGCCGGATTCGACGCTCGCCTACGCACCCCTCCTCGTCGTTGGAGTCCGTCATCAGCACCGGAACTGAGCCGATCATCTGGATCCGCGACGGGGTCTGCGGTCTCGGTCCCTACCGGGCCGATCTCGTCGAGACGTATTGGCGGTGGGAGCAGGATCCTGCCGTGCTGGTCGGGTACGGGCGGCAGCAGCCGGAGTCGTTGGAGGCGCGGCTTGAGGGGATGGCTCGGCAACTCCGGGGCGACAACATCCGGTTCACCGTCTACGAGATCGCGGGCGACGCCGCCGTGCCGGTCGGCGTCGCCACGCTGCTGCCGGATCCCGCCGTTCGGACGGCCGAGTACGTGGTGATGCTGGCGCCGGAGGCGCGGGGGCGGGGGCTGGGGACGGCGGCGACCCGGTTGGTGTTGGACTACGCGTTCCACATCACCAGTCTGCGGATGGTGTGGCTTAAGGTGCTGGCCCCCAACAGGGCTGCCGTCCGCGCGTACGAGAAGGCGGGGTTCCGGGCGGTCGGGGCGTTGCGGGAGGCGGGTTACTGGCTCGGGAGGGTCTGTGACGAGATGGTCATGGACGCTCTCGCGGCCGAGTTCGCAGGGCCGTCGGTGGTGACCGGGTAGGCAGGAACACCTACACCAGCAGCAGGGTCTTGCCGAGGGCGGTGCGGGTCTCGATGGCGGTGTGGGCGTCGGCGGCCCGGTCCAGCGGGAAGGTCTGGCCGATGAGCGGGCGGACCCGGCCGGCTGCCGCTTCGGCCATGATCTCGCGGGCCCAGCGGGTGAGGTGGGGGCCGAAGCCGAAGAGTTGGTCGATACCGAGGACCTCCACACCCGCGCGCTGTGCATCCGCCGGGTCGATGGCGGTGGCCGTTCCGCTCGCGGCGCCGTGGACGGAGAAGCGGCCGCCGCGGGCCGTCGCCCCGAAGGCCGCTCGGCCGATGTCGCCGCCGACTCCGTCGAACACCACGTCCGCGCCCGCGCCGCCGGTGAGTGCGCGTACCTGCTCCGTCCAGCCGGGCTCGCGGTAGTCGACGGCGGCGTCGGCGCCCAGTTCGCGTACGGCGTCGAGCTTCCGGGCGCTTCCGGCGGCGCCGATCACCCGGGCGCCCGCGGCCCGGGCGAGTTGGACGAGCAGGCTGCCCACCCCGCCCGCTGCGGCTTCCACCAGGACCCATTCGCCGGGGCGGATCCGGACGTGCTCGGCGAGCCCCTGCGCCGTGCTCCCGTCACTGTGGAGCGCCACCGCTTCGGGCAGGCCCAGGCCCTCCGGCACCGGGAAGAGCGCGGCGGCCGACGCCGACGCCCGCTCGGCGAAACCTCCGGTCTCCCCGGTGCTCGCGATCACCCGCCGGCCCAGCCAGGCCGGGTCCACCCCGGGGCCGACCGCGTCCACCCGGCCGGCGACCAGGCCGCCCGGCACGTACGGCAGCGTCGGCGGCTCGTGCCACGGGTCGGTGCCACGCCTGATCTGCGTCTCGACGAAGGTCATCCCGGCGACGGCCACCTTCACCACGGCCTGCCCCGCCCCGGCCGTCGGATCCGGCACCTCCCCCACGACCAGCTCCTCGGGCCCTCCGAAGCGGTGTACCTGTACGGCGCGCATGCTGCCTGCCCCCTGCCTGTGCGTCAGTGCGAACAGGCTCAGCCTGCAAGGTCAACCCGGGTTGAGGTCAAGCGCGACCGGCCCGGGCGGAGCGGGCAGGTCCTAACAGTTCTCGGTGATCACGTCCTCCAACGTCGACAGGGACACGCGATCCTCCTCGATCTTCTTCTCCAGGATCTCCAGGGTCTGCTTGAGGGCATCGATCTGTGCCTGGTCCGGATGGGCCTGCCCCTGCAGCACGGTGATCTTGGACCTGATCTCCGCCGCGCGGTGCTCGTTCTTCTCGATCTCCTTCTTGAGGTCCTTCGCGGTGCGCTTCATCATCTCGCAACCGGACTCCGTGGGAGCTGGAGAGCTCATGTCCGTACTCCTTCCTCGTGGTGCCCCGCCGTCGGGGGCCGGGACGGCCAGTATCGGAGCCGCCGTCCGCCCGCACAGTGCGGAGTAGTCCGTTCGGCCGGAGCTCAGCCCGCGAGGCGTCGGCGGCGGGCGCGCTGGCGGCAGGTGGCGCCGCAGTAGCGGCCCGGGCGGCCGGTGGGGCGGACGGTGAGTGCAGCCCCGCACTCCTCGCAGTGGACACTCTGATCGTCACGGAATGACCGCTCTTCCGTGACAGGACCGGAGGGATGCAGCCCGTTCAGGGTCAGCTGGACGAGTTTCAGGCCGGCCGGGCGGTCGTGGCGGGCGGTGAGCATGGAGACGCACCCGGCGGTGAGGGCGAGGACGTCCTCGGGGCCGACGTCGGGGCGGACTCCGCCGGCGCGTTGCGCGGCGTGCAGGAGTGCGGTGAGGACCTGGCCGAAGCGCAGCCTGGACGCCGTGAGCAGCGGGCGCGGCCAGCTGGTGTCGGCGGTCACCACGTCGCAGATGTGCCCGCGCCCGCTGGACAGTTCGACCACGTCCAGGAGGAATCCGAAGAAGGCCGCGGTGGGCGGGAACCGGGCGGCCCATCGTTCGCCGGAGGCGATCAGGTCGTCCAGGTGCTGGGTGAACACCGCCTCCAGGAGGGCCTGTTTGCTCGGGAAGTGCCGGTACACGGTGCCGGCACCGACTCCCGCCCGGCGGGCGATGTCGCCGAGCGGGACGTCGAGCCCCTGCTCGGCGATCGCCTGGCCGGCGGCGGCCAGCACCTTGGCCCGGTTGCGGCGGGCGTCGGCCCGGTCGCCGCCGATCGTTGTCACTGCCGTTGTCGTGGTCGCTGTCGTGGTCGCTGTCGTCATGTCACGAAACCCCTTGTGTCTCGACTCAAACGGGTTGCAGTGTTCCAGATACCTCGGGTCGTCCCCCGGAGTGAAAGAGGAGAAACCATGACCATCGACAAGGACACCGCCTGGACCGCCACCACCGTGGCCGTGACCGGCGCCACCGGCAAGCAGGGCGGTGCCACGGCACGCCGGCTGCTGGCCGCCGGCCGGCCGGTGCGCGCACTGGTCCGGGACAGCACCGCGCCCGCCGCCGTGGCGCTCGCGGAGGCCGGCGCGGAGCTGGCCGTCGCGGACTTCGACGCGCCGTCGAGCCTCGAACCCGCGCTGGCCGGCGCCGGCGCCCTGTTCGCCGTGCCGCCGGTCGCCTACGGACCTGCGGGCGGTGACGAGGAGTTGGAGTTCGCCCGCGGCCGTGCCCTGGCCGACGCGGCGGCCGCCGCGGGGATCCGCCAGGTGGTGTTCACCGGCGTCGCCTCGACCTCGGGCGCGGCGTTCGCGGCCCCGGGGAAGCGGCGGATCGAGCGGTACCTGCGCGAGCGGATCCCGCTGGTCACCGTGCTGCGCCCGGTGCGGTTCATGACGAACTACCTCGGGACGGCCGTCGTCGGCCTCGACGGAGTCGGCGACGGCGTCCACCGGCACCTCTTCACGCCGAACGCGCCGCTCCAGATCATCGCGCTGGAGGACATCGCCGAGTTCGCGGCCCTGGCCTTCGAGCAGCCGGACCGGTTCGCCGGACGGACGCTGGAACTGGCCGGCGACGACCCGACCCCGGTCGAGGCGGCGGCCGCCGTCAGCGCCGCGACCGGCATCGCGGTGCGCTACGAGCAGGTCACCCACGACGAGGCGGCCGCGTTGAACCCGGAGTTCGCCGAGGTCCGCCGCCAGTGGGACGCCGGCCACCGCTGGCACGCCGACATCGAGGCGCTGCGGGTCATCCACCCCGGGCTGCGCACCCTGGCGGACTGGCTCGCCGAGGGCGGCGCGGCCGCGCTGCGCGCCCGGCTGCTCGGCGCCCCGTAGAACCGTCCGGCCCCGCACCGGAGGACCCGCGGCTGCACTACGCTCGCCATGGTCAGGGGCAGGATCGAAAAGGGGGTACGGCCATGGCGTACGACACCGGCGCACGGGTGAGGCTGACCAGGGAGGTGCAGGTCACCGCACACGGAACGGCGATCGGGGGCGGCTTCCCCGGGGCGCTGTTCCTGGCCGAGGGGCTGGCCGGCGTCGTCACGGGCGTCGAGCAGGGCGGCGGCGGTGTGGCCCAGGACCGGCTGGCCGGCTTCGACGAGCAGGTCCGCCATATCCCGGGCCTCCCGGCCGGCCTGTTCGAGGACCTCCGTCAGCAGGCCGCCCGGGCGGGAGTCTTCGGCTCCGGAGCCGGCACCCGGACCAGCTACAAGGTGCAGTTCGCGAACGGGTTCGTTCTCGACGGCCTTGAGGAGGACTGGCTGGCCTCGCTCTGACGGTCCCGGCGGTCCCAGCGGTCCCAGCGGCCCTGGAGCGCCTAGAGGTCGGCCAGCGCCTCCGCGGCCGGCTCCGGCTCGGGGGCGAGGACGGCGCGGAGGTCCTTGATGGTGCGGCGCCAATCCTCGTTCTCCTCGCTCTCCTCCCAGAGTTCGGCGAGTTCGGACTCGTCGGCGACTGTCCGGTCGAGGGCCTGCACGGCCAGCGGGCGGAGGTCGGCGGCGAAGGTCGGCAGGGGTTCGTCGGGGCCGTAGCTGGTGGTGACCGGCTCGCCGCCGGGGCACTGGGCGGCGACGAGGGCGGCGGCCGCCACGGCCTGGGCCGCCTCGTAGGAGTCGAGGTAGTCCTCGGCCGCCGTCTCGGCGACGACGGTCAGGACGCCGCGGACCAGGCCCTCCCGCTCCTCCGGGGCCGCCTCGTCCAGCGTGCCGGAGAAGTCCGCGGCGGTGTCGTTGTCGAAGTGGCCGATGTCCCAGGTACCCATGATGATCTCCTTCGGTCGGGTCATGGGGATCATGGCATCGGCCACCGACAATCGCACGCTCAGCCCCCGGCGGCCTCGGTGATGCGGGCCTCCAGGGCGGCGGCCAGGGACTCGACGGCGGCCGGGGTGAAGGCGTGCTCGTTGTAGCGGAGCCAGCAGACCAGGGATCCGTCGGGCTGCTCGGTGGCGGCCAGTTCGGGGACGTGGCGGTCGCCGCCGGGGAGCGGGTAGGGCACGGTGGCGCTGCGCGGGACCTCCCAGGCCGTGCAGGTGAGCCCGGGGAGCTGGGCGGGGGCGTTCCAGGCCTCGTAGCGCAGCCAGGCCGCGAACGGCACCAGCGGGCTGAACTCCGCGAACGGGTACAGCTGGTGGTCCAGCGCCGCCGTGGCCGTGTCGCGGACCCGGGCGAGGAGTTCGGCGAAGCCCGGGGCTCCGGAGGCGTCGACCCGCAGCAGCAGGGACTGCACGAAGCAGCCGACGGCCTGCTCGGCCTCGGGAGTGGTGCGGCCGGGGACCGGGGTCATCAGGACGAGGTCGTCCTGGCCGCTGCGCTCCGCCAGCAGGCCGAGCCAGACGGTGGCGAGGGCCTGGAAGGGCGTGGCCCCGGCCTCGGCGGCCCGCTCGCGCAGGGCGGTGGCCCGGGCGGCGGGGACGGTGAGGCGGTGGGCGGCGCTGAGGACCGTCTCGGTGTCGGCGCGGCCGGGGAAGGGGTGCACGGCCTCGGGCGCGCCGGCGAGCGTGCGGGCGAAGTGGGCGCGGGAGACCGGCCAGTGGGCGTTGGCACGGGTGACCAGTTCACCGAGCGTCGGCATCGGCCGGGGCGGCGGTGCGGGACGGCCGCGGCGCAGTGCCGAGTAGACGACGCCGAGGTCCCGCAGCAGCACGCCGACCGACCAGCCGTCGCCGACGATGTGGTGGACGGCGAGCAGGACGGCGTGGTCCTCGGGCCCGCGGCTGACCACGGCGAGGCCGGTCATCGGGCCCTCGCCGACGTCGGTGAGCCGGTCCCGGGCGGCGACCAGCCGGGCGGACACCTCGTCGTCGCTCTCGCCCGGCGCGTCGACCAGGACGGCGTCGATCTCCGGCTCGGGGTCGACCACGGCGCGTCGGACCCCCGGCGTGGCACCGGGCACCGGCACGAAGCGGGTGCGCAGCGCCGGGTGACGGCGCACCGCCTCGCGCGTGGCCTCGGCCAGCAGTTCGGGGTCCAGCGCCTCGGTGACGCGGAACATGACGGCGACCGCGCCGACGTTGCGGCCCTCGGCCTCGGCCATCCAGCGCAGGAAGTTCTCCTGCTGGGAGGTGAGCGGGATGTCGTGCGGCTGGGCGCGCAGTTCCCGGAGGAACGGGGACAGCTCGGAGTCGGCCAGGGGCAGTTGGCCGTCGGACGACTTCGGGGCGTCGGCGAGCCAGGCGGCCTGGGCGCGCAGCGAGGGGCGTTCGAAGACGAGGGCGGTACTGGCGGTGACGCCGAACTCGGCGGAGACGGCGGCGGCGAGTTGGACGGCGCGGAAGGAGTCGCCGCCGGCGGCGAAGAACTCGTCCTCGACGGCCTGGACGGGCCGGCCGAGGATCCTGCGCCAGACGGCGGCGAGGGCGCGTTCGTGCTCGGTGGCGGGCGGGGTGCCGGGCGTGCCGTCGGCCGGGGCGTCGAAGCGGGTGCGGAGTTCGTGCTTGACGACCTTGCCGCTGGGGTTGCGGGGCAGCCGGTCGGTGACCAGGATGCGGACCGGCAGTTCGGCCCGCCCGAGCCGGGCGGCGAGGAAGAGCCGCAGTTCGTCCAGGTCGAGGCCGTCGGCGGCGGGCACGACGGCGGCCACCGGCACGGCGCCCATGACGGGGTGCGGCAGGCCGAGCGCGGCGGCGTCGGCGACCTGCGGGTGGGCGTGCAGGACGTCCTCGATGCGCAGCGTGGAGACCTTGAGGGCGCCGGACTTGATGACGTCGCTCTCCCGGTCGACCAGGTACAGGTAGCCGTCGGCGTCGAGCCGGCCGAGGTCCCCCATCCGTACCCAGCCGTCCCGGAAGACGGCGGACGAGGCGGCGGCGCCGGCGGTGTAGCCGCGCGGCGGGCCGGGCTGGCGCAGCCACACCTCGCCGACGGCGCCCGGTTCGACGGGGCGGCCGTCCTCGCCGAGCAGCCGCAGGTCGGCGGCGTTGGCGGGGCGTCCGACGGAGCCGGGGCGGCGGGCGTCGACGACGGCGGATATCTGGGCGGGGGACGCCTCGGCGGAGGTGTAGGTGTTGACCAGGGTCGCGGTCGGCAGGGCCTCGCGCAGGGCGGTGGCGACGGGGGCGGGCAGGGCCGCGGCGGAGGAGCTGATCAGCAGGACGCTGCTGAGGTCGTAGCGCTCGGCGGCGCCCGAGTTGAGCAGTTCGACGGCCATCGACGGGACCAGGAAGACGGTGCCGACGCGGTGTTCGGCGACGGCCGCGCCGAACTCCTCGGCGTCGAAGCGCGGCAGGCAGATCGTGGCGGGCGCGGCGACCAGGGCGTTGACCAGGACGACCTGGGCGGCGTTGGTGCCGATCGGGAAGGCGTGCAGGGCGTGCGCGGAGTGGGCGTAGGGACGCGGGCGCGGGTCGAGCCGCTGGCCGGCGGTGAGGCTGGCGTGGGCGGCGTGCACGCCCTTGGGTGCCCCGGTGGTGCCGGAGGTGCCGATGACCTGGGCGAGGTCGCCGGGGCCGGGACGGTGCGGCGGTTCGCCGTCGTCGTCCCCGCCGCCTCTGCCGTCCCTGCCCTTCCTGCCGTCCCCGCCGTCCCCGCCGTCCCCGCCGTCCGTCTCCAGGTCGGCGAGCCGCAGGCAGCGCAGACCGGCGGCGGACGCGCGCGCGTCCCCGTCCGAGCCGGCGACCGCGAGGGCCGCCGCGCTGTCGCCCGCCAGCCGGGCGGTGTCCTCGGCGCTCAGGTCCTCGCGGGCGACGACGGCTGCCGCGCCCGCGTAGTGCGCGGCCAGGAAGGCCACCGCGTAGTCGTCCCAGGCCCGGTTCGTGAAGAGCAGCAGCACCCGCTCCCCCGGCCGGACCCCCGCGCGGGCAAGACCGTGGGCGGCGCGTACCGCCCGCGCGCGCCAGGTCCGGTAGTCGAGCGCCGGGTGTCCGGGGACGAGCAGCGCGGGCCGGTCGGGATGCCGCCGCGCCCGGTCGTCGAGCAGATCGGTCAGGGTGAGCGCGTC
The DNA here is from genome assembly GCF_042802195.1 of Kitasatospora sp. NPDC057500. Classification (NCBI taxonomy): domain Bacteria; kingdom Bacillati; phylum Actinomycetota; class Actinomycetes; order Kitasatosporales; family Streptomycetaceae; genus Kitasatospora; species Kitasatospora sp. NPDC057500. Next base: position 123,340 of record NZ_JBHVER010000003.1, read on the forward strand.
AGGCGTCGAAACGGCGTTGGCGGGAACGGCGCTGACGGTGGTTCGGGTGCTGATGTCGACTCCCGGTAGAGGCCAGGACGGGTGGCTGGTCCAGACCGTAGCGGCTCGGCACCGTCGCCCGCCAGAGTCGTCCCACCACTCGCACCGACCAGGCGGGGCCTGCCGGCCGGCAGGCCCCGCGTCAGGCTGAACCGTGCCGACGACCACCCGCGGGGCGGGGATCAGTATCCGACGTACAAGTCCCAGTCCCAGAGCGACTCCTGGCAGCTGTAGACCTTCCACATCTTGGCCTTCTGGCCGTCCCGGCCCACCTTCTGGCACTCGGCGTGGGTCCAGAAGTCGTCGTAGAACACCATCTCGCCCATCACGGCGACCGATCCGGCCTGGGGCACGGGGGCGGCCGTCGCCTGGGCGGGGACGGCGAGGCCCCCGACGAGGAGCGCGGATCCCAGCGTCACGCCGGCGAGGAGCTTGCGGATGCGCATTGGTCAATCCCTTCCGATCGGCGCTCCCGAAAGCCGGTGGCCCGGGCAGCGCGTCACCGAGCCTTCAGTCCGCGCCACCCGTCCGGCAATCCCTCACCCTGTCCGGGACATGTCCCGGACAGCCCCGGGCGGCCCCGGACAGACCGGCCGGACACGACGAGCCGCCTGGGAGCAGGGCCGGGACGGTACCGATCGACCGGCGCCGAGTCCGCCGAACGCCGTGCCACCCAGCCTTGACGGCTCCGCCTTGGCCGGTCCGGACCGGCCAGGGCGGAGCCGCCGCCGACGTCCTCCCCGCGTCGTGCCGGGGGGTGGTCCTCCGGGAGCGGATCGAGCGCCGGTCAGACCACCGCGCCGTTGTGGTCGCGTGCCCGGGCCGCGCCCACCGCGTGCGGCGTCCGGGCGTCCCGGGCCCCCCGGGCGTCCCGGGGCTCCCGCGGCCGGTCCGGGAACCGGCCCTGGAGCAGCACGACCACCGGCATCGCGGTGAACACGGTCGACGCCGTACCCACCAGGACCCCGGCCAGCAGCGCCACCGAGAAGTCGGCGAGCGAGTCGCCGCCGAGGACCGCGAGGGCCACCAGGACGAACAGCGCCCCCATGCCGGTGTTCACCGTCCGCGGGAGGGTCTGCGCCACGGCGCGGTCCGCGAGGTCCGCCCAGCTCGCCTTCGTCCCGGTCCGGCGCAGCTCGCGCAGCCGGTCCAGGACCACCACCGTGTCGTTGACCGAGTACCCGACGATGGTGAGCAACGCGGCGAGGAAGACGCTGTCCACCGGCTTGCCCAGCCAGGCGAAGAGGCCGAGGACGAGCAGCAGGTCCTGCGCCATCGCGATGACCGCGGCGGCCGCGAAGGTCCACCGGAAGCGGATCGTGAGGTAGAGCAGCTGGGCGGCGACCGCGAGCCCGAGCGCGGCCAGTGCGTAGCCGCGCAGCTCGCTGCCGAGGCTCGGCCCGATCAGCTCGTCGCGTTCCACGGACAGCTCGCCGGCGACGCCGGTGAGTGCCTCGCGGATCCGCTGCTGCTGGTCGTCGCCGGTCTCCTTGGTGCGGACGGACACGCCGGTGTCGCCGGTGGTCTGCACCACGGCCTGCGGGAACCCGGCGCCGACCACCGCCGCGCGGGCGGCGTCCGCGTCGACGCGCTGCGCGGCGGTGTACTGCGCCACCCGGCCGCCGGTGAACTCGACGCCGAAGTCCAGACCGCGCCCGCCGATCCCGGCCAGGGCGAGCAGCAGCAGGCCGGCGCAGGCGCCGAGCCAGCGCCGCCGGTGGCGCATCAGCCGGGGCGGACGCCGGTTCAGCCGGGTCCGGAGCCGGCCGACGGTGGCCATGCCGGTCAGGGCGGGCCGCCGGGCGCCGGCCGGCCGTCGCACCGCCCACTCGGCGAGCAGGCGGGTGATCAGCATGGCCGAGAACATCGAGGCCAGCACGCCGATCGAGAGCGTCACCCCGAAGCCCTTGACCGGGCCGGTGGCGAACACGAAGAGCAGCCCGGCGGCGAGCAGCGTCGTCACGTTGGAGTCGGCCACCGCGCTCCACGCCTTCGCGAACCCGACGCGCAGCGGGCGCCGCAGGTCGAGCTCCTTGCCGGCGCGGGCCGCCCGGGGCGCGGTGTACTCCTCCCTGGCCCGTTCGAAGACCAGCACGTTGGCGTCCACCGCCATGCCGATGGCGAGCACGAAGCCGGCCAGTCCGGGCAGGGTGAGGGTCGCGCCGAGCGCGACCACGGCGGCGTACGAGATCAGTCCGTAGAGGGCGAGCGCGACGGTGGCCAGCACCCCGAGCAGGCGGTAGACGGCGATGATGAAGGCCCCGGTGCAGAGCAGGCCGATGACCGCGGCCAGGGCGCTGGCCCGGATCGCCTCGGCGCCGAGGGTGGGGCCGACGGTGCTCTGCTCGATCACCGTCACCGGGACGGGCAGCGCGCCGCCCTTCACCAGGGCCGCGAGGTCGCGGGCCTCGTCGGCGGAGAAGCCGCCGGTGATCTGCGTCGAACCGCCGGTGATGCCCCGGCCGCAGGACACGCTGTCCTGGACGCCGGGGGCGGACAGGACGCGGTCGTCGAGCACGATGGCGACCCGGCGGGCGGGGTCGCCCGGCGCGGCGCACGCCGCCTCCCCGGTGAGCCGGGCCCAGGCGTCGCCGGCCGAGCCGCGGAAGGAGAGGTCGACGCTCCAGCCGAGGCCCATCTGGGTGTCGAGGACGGCCGAGGCGTCCTTGACGCCGTCGCCGGTCAGCACCGGCGGGCCCAGCCGCAGGTGGGCGCCGGGGAGGCCGGGGTCGGCGAGGACCCGGGAGCCGTCCGCAGCGGGGGGCCCGGCCGGGCCGTCGGCCATCGCGGTGACGGGGTGGAAGGTGAGCTGGGCGGTGCGGCCGATGACCCCGGCGGCCTCGCGGGGGTCCTGGACGCCGGGGAGTTCGACGACGATGCGCCGCTCCCCGGCGCGGGCGAGCGAGGGTTCGGCGACGCCGAGGCCGTCGACCCGGCGGCGCAGCACCTCCAGCGCCCGGTCGGTGGAGCCCGCGTCGGCGCGGACGGTGGGCGAGTCCTGGGTCTCCAGGACGATCCGGGTGCCGCCGCGCAGGTCGAGGCCGAGGCGGGGCGGGGTGGTCAGGGTGACGTAGAGCGAGACACCGACGACGGCGAGCGCGACGAGCGCGCGCCAGAACGTGGCACGGCGAGTAGGCATGGGTACTCCACGGGCGGTCCGCGGGAGCCGGGCGTCCGCGGGGGACGCCGCACCCGGGACGGGCGGACGCGAGGAAGCTGCGCACCGCCGGGAACGCTCGGGCCGCGGGCAGGCCGCGGCACCCGGTTCGGCGGGCGCGGTGAAACGTCAGCTGGACCGGGTGGAGGGGGGACCGCGGGTGTGGCGGGGGTCGTAGCGGTCGGACGGCGGCGCCCGCTCCTGGCGCGGCCCGGGGGCGTACCCCCCGGGCCGGGGCCGGGGGGCGTCCGTCCGGGCGGCCGGGAGCGCGGCCGGCGGGAGCACGGGCAGCCGCACGCCCGGCTCGACGGCGGCCGTACGCCGCTGGGCGACGTCGGACCCGTGGTGGTGCGGGGGGGGCCGGGCCCCCACCGCCCGGCGCGCGGTGCGGTCGACCGGCGGGGCGGGCGC